>JBDSHM010000448.1:0-5811 GCA_039918495.1 Sulfuriferula sp.
TACGTCAAGACCGCGCTGTTGCTTCTCGCCAATCTCATCAATACGCCCAACAAGGTCACTATCAAGCTGCATTGAGCGTGTCATCCCCCTGGGCGCTTCGCACCTACCTCTGCATTGGTTGAGATGCCCCAACGACCGGTTTGAACCGGAGCTTATACCCCGAAGTTTCCAGCGTTCACAAAACTAATCACAAAAAATTCAAGGCCTTATCGGGTTGGCACAGTCGATGCATAGGGAGATTGGAGAGGTCTTGTCCTCAGCAATCAGTCCTGACCGGATAAACCTGAATCTGCCGCGCCGTGTTCAAGCTGGCAGTTCCCATTCAAATGTGGATATGAGGTATTTTGTGCCTGGAAAAAAGCACCTCAAGCTGCTCGGTTACTGCGCGCTCATCCCATTGCTGTTTCTGGGCGGCTGCAGCGTATCCGGATTCCCGCTGCTCGACCCGCGGGGGCCGATCGGTCACAGCGAACTCGATCTGATCGCAACCGCCTTTCTCATCATGCTGATCCCGGTGCTACCGGTGATAGGCATGACGTTCTGGTTTGCCTGGCGTTATCGCGCCACACGCCGGGAAACAGCGCCCGCGCCCGCTTGGTCCGAGCATAAAATCGAGTGGGTGGTGTGGACAGTGCCGACCGTCATCGTGATCGCGCTGGGCGTGCTGACCTGGATCACCACGCATCAGCTCGACCCCTACAAAGCCATCGCCTCGCCAGCCAAACCGGTACAGATTGAGGCAATTTCACTGAACTGGAAATGGCTGTTCATTTACCCTGCCGAGCATATCGCAACCGTCAACCGGTTGGAAATTCCCACCAACGTGCCGGTCAGTTTCCGGATCACTTCCGATACCGTAATGACCTCGCTGTTCATCCCGCGCCTGGGCAGCCAGATCTATGCAATGGCCGGCATGCAAACCCGTCTGCATCTACTGGCTAGCAAACCGGGAACATTTACCGGCATGAATTCGCAATTCAGCGGCCCCGGTTTTCCGGAGATGCACTTCAAGGTGATCGCCACGTCCGAAAATGATTATCAGACATGGTTAAGGCAGGTCAAACAAACCGGCGGCAAGCTGAATCAGGCTGTCTTCAAACATCTAGAGCAACCCAGCACACTCAACCCGGTAAGTTATTTCGCTTCGGTCCAGCCCGATGATTTATTCGATCAGGTGATGCACAAATTCACGCCGGTCTCCATGCAGCCGGCGATGGCTCTCATGAAATCTGCATCCAGTCACTAGGAGCATCAGACATGTTCGGAAAACTGTCACTGTCGGCAATCCCACTTCATGTGCCCATCATCATGTGGTCGGTCGGGTTCGTGCTGGCGGGTGCAGCAGTGATCCTGGCACTCATTACCTATTACCGTAAATGGGGCTATCTGTGGCATGAATGGCTGACCACCGTCGATCACAAAAAGATCGGCGTCATGTACATCATTCTGGCGCTAGTCATGCTGTTGCGTGGTTTCTCCGACGCCGTCCTGATGCGCTCCCAACAGGCGGTGGCAATGGGTGCGGACCATGGTTTTCTACCGCCGGGTCACTATGACCAGATTTTCACTGCGCATGGCACCATCATGATATTTTTCATGGCCATGCCCTTTCTGGTCGGGTTGATGAATATTGTCGTGCCCCTGCAAATTGGCACGCGCGACGTCGCCTTCCCGTTCATGAATGCAGTCAGTTTGTGGCTCACGGTATTCAGTGCCGGCCTGGTCATGGTCTCGCTCGGTGTGGGTGATTTCTCTCACGCCGGGTGGACAGGATATCCGCCCCTCAGCGGTCTGCATTACAGCCCGGGCACTGGCGTCGATTACTGGATATGGAGCATCCAGCTAAGCGGGCTGGGGTCGCTGATGACAGGCATCAATTTTCTGGTGACCATCCTCAAGCTGCGCGCACCCGGCATGACGCTGATGCGCATACCGATATTCACCTGGACCGCTTTGTGCACCAATGTATTGATGATTCTTGCCTTCCCGGTATTGACCGTCACGCTGGCATTGCTGACACTGGACCGCTATCTGGGCATGCATTTTTTTACCAACGCCCTGGGCGGCAACTTCATGATGTACCTCAATCTGTTCTGGATATGGGGACATCCGGAAGTCTACATTCTGGTACTGCCCGCGTTCGGCGTGTTTTCCGAAGTGGTAAGCACCTTGTGCGGCAAGCGCCTGTTCGGCTATACCTCGATGATCTGGGCAACCGTCGCCATCACCGTACTGTCATTCACGGTGTGGCTGCATCATTTCTTCACCATGGGATCAAGCGCCGATGTGAATGCCTTTTTCGGCATCATGACCATGATTATCGCCGTGCCCACCGGCGTAAAGGTTTTCAACTGGCTGTTCACCATGTACCGGGGACATGTCCGGTTTGACACGCCCATGTTGTGGACGCTGGCTTTCATAATCACCTTTGTACTGGGCGGCATGACCGGCGTAATGCTGGCCATTCCTGGCGCCGATTACGTGTTGCACAACACCGAATTTCTGGTCGCCCACTTTCACAACATGCTGATACCCGGCGCATTGTTCGGTTATTTTGCCGGATATACCCTGTGGTTTCCCAAAGTATTCGGCTTCGCGCTGGACGAGAAATGGGGCAAACGCGCATTCTGGATGTGGGCTATCGGCTTTTACCTCGCCTTCATGCCGCTTTATGTGCTTGGTTTTCTGGGCATGCCGCGCCGTCTGGAGTACTACACCAACCCAGCCTGGCAACCCTGGCTACAAGTTGCTGCCGTGGGCGCGGCTTTCATTCTGGTCGGTATCGTATTTCAGATCATCCAGCTGCTGGTGAGCATCCGGGCGCGCGAAACCACCCGAGATATCAGCGGTGATTACTGGCGCGACGGTCGCACCCTGGAATGGTCCACATCCTCACCGCCGCCGCTCTACAATTTCGCGCAACGCCCTGTGGTGCAATCACGCGATGCGTTCATGGAGATGAAGCAGACCGGCAGCACCGATCAACGCCCGAGCACGTATCACGCCATTCTGATGCCGAAGAACACGCCCGCCGGTTTCATCGTCGGCGTGCTGGCGTTCTTTACCGGCTTTGGCTTGATCTGGCATATCTGGTGGCTGGCCGCAGGCGCGGCGCTGGGCATCCTCGCCACACTCATTTTTCGGATGATGCAGGACGAGGTGGAATACTGGATTCCCGCACAGGAAGTGCAGCGGATTGAAGCAGCGCGCACCCAACCACATGCAGACGCCGGTTCATATCAGCAGGTGCCAGCATGACGCCCGCCGCATTAACCCACGACACCGACCAGACTGCGGCACACCACGCCCAGGCCGTGAGTAACAGCGTTTTCTGATTCTGGGTATATGTGATGAGCGACGCCATCCTGTTTGCCATGCTGTTCGCCACCTTTGCCGTGTTGCGCCACAACTACGCGGGCGGCCCCACGGGCGCGACATTGTTCGCCCTGCCCAAGGTGTTCGGCGAAACCCTGCTCCTGCTCAGCAGCAGCGTGACCTATGGCTTGGCGGTGCTGGCGATGAACAAGAAAAACAAAATCCAGGTGCTGAGCTGGTTGGTGCTCACTTTCCTGCTCGGACTGGGTTTCATCGGTATGGAAGTCAGCGAGTTCCGGCACATGATTCTTGCAGGAAATGGGCCGCAGCGGAGCGCATTTCTGTCTGCATTTTTTACCCTGGTCGGCACCCACGGCCTGTATGTCAGTTTCGGCCTGATTGGCATGCTGGTGATGATGGTTCAGGTCATGCGCAAGGGATTAACCGTGCCGGTGCAGTCCAGACTCATCCGCCTGAGCATGTTCTGGCACTTTCTGGATATTGTGTGGATCGGCGTGTTTACCGTGGTCTATCTGATGGGGATGATGCAATGAATCATGATTCGATTGATTTGCCTGGCATCAGCCATGCGCGCGTGCGCAGCTATGTGGTGGGTTTTGCACTTTCAATCGTGCTCACTGCGCTGCCGTTTGGGCTGGTCGTATTCGGCCTTGACCGCTTTTCGCACGCCGCCATACTGGTCGCCATTACTTTGGCCGCCATCGCCCAGATTGTGGTGCAACTCCATTATTTTCTGCACCTGGATCGCAGTTCGGACCAAAGCTGGAACATGCTTGCCATCGTATTCACCGTGCTCATTATCGCCATCATGCTGTTGGGTACGCTATGGATCATGTACGACCTGCATTTCCGCATGATGTAACAACGCGCAACCCGGATATCAATCCGGGGGCTGATCACTCAGCGCTGATGATGCGAGCGTTGCGATATTGCCCAGTAAACAGCGGCTGCCAAAAGGGTTAGCGCCAATGCGCCGGCCAGCCACAACTCTGCGGTATGCATGCGCAGCAACCATGCTTCAATCTGTTTGCCGAAATAGTAGACGCCTGCACTCCATGCGCCTACCCAGAGTAGAGCGCCTGTGGTGTTGTTGACTGCAAACCGTTTCCAACCCATACCGGCGCTGCCCGCAACGATGCCGTTGAGCTGCCGCAACACTGGAAAGAAACGCGCGAAAATGACGATCTCCGGGCCGTAATGCGCGAAGAATCGTTCGGTCTTATCCACTCGTGCGGTGTTGATGCCTATACGGGCACCGTGCCGAATCACCAGTTTGCGGCCACCGAAATGGCCAATGGCATAACCCACATTGTCGCCCAACACGGCTGCAGCCCAGGCCGCCAGACCCACCAGCCAGATATTGAGTTGACCCTGTGCAGCGAGAAACGCAGCCGCGATCAGGAACGTCTCGCCCGGCAGCGGCAAGCCTATCGACTCGGCGAAGAGCATCCCGAATAAAGCGCCATAGCCGTACTGCAGGATATAGGGGTGGGCAGTGACCAGCAGGCTATTCATTGACCGCCATGGTCGTCGTCACCATAAGCCAACCCATCCACCTTGCCGCTGAACACCAGATACTGATAGCCATTGTAGAACAGCATGATGGGTATCAGCGGCAGGATGCCGACCAACATGAACAGTTGCGTGCCGGACGAAGCCGCCGACGCATTCCAGGTCAGCGCAGGCATGACAGCATACGGATACAGGCTTGCCACCAGACCCACGAATGACGCCACGAATAGCAACAGAGTGCCCAGGAATGGCCAGTATTCATGTCGCTTCAGATAGCCCCAGATAGTCAGCAGTGCCGCAAATATGGCCACTACGCCAGCCAGGGCATACGGGAATGCGGTACTACCACTCCAGCGTTCGGCAATATGCGCGTTGTGCAGCGGCGTCAAGGCCAATACCAGTGTGCCGGTTACCAATGTCCCCAACAGCAGCCAAAAGCCGCGCCGATAAGCACGGTCCTGCATCTCACCAGTGGATTTGAGTATCAGCCAGCCGGCTCCCATCAACGCATAGCCGAGCACGACGCCCAGCGCGGTCAGCAAGGTGAATGGGGTCAACCAGTGCCAGCCATGCTGCACATAATTTCCGGCCTCAGTCGGCCAACCCTGAATCAGCGCACCCAATATTATGCCCTGGCTCACTGCTGCGCCCAGGCTGCCCAGACCAAAAGTAAAATTCCACAGCCATTTTCGCCCGCTTGCATGGCGGAATTCAAATGCCACACCGCGCATGATCAGTGCAAACAGCATCACCATGACCGGAATATACAAGCCCTGCAGCAAGGCCGCATACACCGGCGGAAATGCCCCGAACAGTACGCCACCCAACAATACCAGCCATGTTTCGTTGGCATCCCATACACTGGAAAGGCTGGCCATCATCAAGCCCCGGCGATCTTCATCACAGGCTACCAGAGACAGAATGCCCACGCCGAGATCAAATCCATCCAAGACTACATATAGC
>JBDSHM010000449.1:0-2042 GCA_039918495.1 Sulfuriferula sp.
GCGCTGAGAAAAAATCTGAAAGGAACCGAAATCGGTGGCGCCTGCTCCAGGGACAGGCTGGAAATGGGCGCGTTCACCGCCAGATGACTATTTCAAGGTGCCCATCCGCAAAGGTTTCAGTGCGGTACTGATAGCCATCTTCCTGTAATATGCCGTACAGCGGGAAAGGTTCGCGGTTGTGCACCATGCGCAGCCGATCACCGGGCGGCAAGGTTTCCAGTGCGCTGAGCACCTTTACCAGCGGCTCGGGTGGTTCCAGGCCGCGCACATCCAGGGTTATTTCGCCTGCCATGGTGCCTTATCCGGCGCTGCCGGGAGCCGCTTTCATCTGTTGGAGCAATTCCGCCACCCTGGCGCCCAGTGCCTGGTCCACCATGGGATAAAGTACCTGTTCCTCCTTGAGATTATGCTGCTGGAGCATGATCAGCAGGGTTTCGGAAAGGCCCGCATATTCATTCGCATCCTGCGCCGCAACGGCAACGGCCATATGTGTGAACAGCTCGCGCATTTGTTCATGCTCCATGCGCATCATCCGCGTGGGGCCCATGGTGTTTCCCGTTTCCTGTTCGAAGGCAGGGAACAGCACCTGCTCCTCCATCCCGAAGTGATGGGTCATGGCGGAGCGAAACTGTTCAAAACTCGCCGTTGTGGCAGGCCAGTCTTGCTTTGCCGCGAATTCCTCCGCCATAGCGAAATAGTCATCGCACTGGCGATGATCCGAAGCGAGATAGTTGCTGATTGTTTCCACGGCATACTCCTTGTCTTTGTGCCTGTTTAAGATGCTGTATTGCCGTGTGCAGTATGCAGGTTGCCGAGTGCAAAACGCCTTGACTTATATCAAGTTTTCATTGATTGCTGTCCTGAATTATTTTTCAGGCCGGGCATTGGGCACGCCCTGAAAATTGAACTGTCCACAGCAGCAGGGGTCTCATCAGCCGGGCTTGCCGTCGGCCCGCGGCCGCCAGTAATTGGGAGCGTAGCGCGCCGCCCACGGCGTGAAGCAGGCCAACCAGACCAATCCCGCAAGCAGGTATAAATCCGGCGCCAGATGGGCAGCAGCAGGCACGATGTCGGCCAGCACACGGATCAGTGCCGAGCCCTGAAACCCGATAAACAGCAGCCAAGTGAGCCTATCCAGCACCAGCGGCCGGCCGGCATGGCCGAGCGTGACGCGCGAGGCCATGCCCAGCACCATGCTGGCAAAATAGCCGATGGTAAGCGCATGCAGCGGTGCCAGGCCGAACCACGTCAGTTCGCCTGCGCTCACAAAAAGAGCCAAGCTTTGCGCGCCGAACAGCAGCATAGCCAGACCCAGCCACACAAACGCGATATGCAGCACCGCCAGCAGGCTGGCGCGGAAGCTGCGCAGCAATCCCCAGGTGAAAGACAAATACACGGCGCAAGCGGCCAGCGGCAGGTCGACCAGCCACAGGTAGGCGTGCGCTTCCCGCAGCAACAATATCCCATGTCCCGCTGTACAGGCGAGCATCAGCCAAAGTATCCAGTATGGCCTGACAACGACATAGTTTTCCAGCACCCGGCTGGAGAAGAATGGGATCATGCGGTGGTTCACGGTCATGATAATTGGCAGCAAGAAAAACCAGATGCCGACAGTGCGGGCGATATCCAGCAGTATGGCTTGCCCGGTCAGCAGCCACAGCAGATAGGCGGCCATTCCCAGCCAGCCGAACACCAGCGCCACGCTGGTCACGGCCGGGTGACGCTTGTCCTGGCGCGGGGCATCGAACTGGACGCGCAATAATGCATACACCGCTATGCCCCATCCCGCCAGCATCACTGCCACGCCCACTGCAGCGATCAATTTTCCCTCTGCCAGTCCGAAGTAAAACAGCACGACGCCTCCCGCCATCAGCAGGCTGGCGCTGAGCGCGCGCTGCGGCGGAATTTTTTTGCCATTCATCCAGTTGGGATAAGTGGTGAACAGAAAGCCGAAAATAAAAAACGGAAAAAACCCGTACATCATCAAAAAGGCATGGGCCCAGGCTGGCGTTATGCTCCATGCCTGCGCGCTGCCTGCGATG
>JBDSHM010000450.1:0-6853 GCA_039918495.1 Sulfuriferula sp.
CACGCTTGCCACGCCATTGGCGACAGTGCTCGAACACCGGCGTGGCATATGTCAGGATTTTTCGCATCTCGCCATCGCCTGTGTACGTACTCAAGGGCTTGCCGCACGATATGTCAGCGGTTACATCGAGACACTCCCACCCCCCGGCAAGGAAAAACTGGTCGGCAGCGATGCTTCCCATGCATGGTTTTCGGTCTACATACCCGAACTGGGCTGGATAGATTTCGATCCCACCAATAACCAGATTCCGGTGGATCAACACATCATTGTTGGCTGGGGCCGGGATTATGGCGACGTGACGCCGCTCAAGGGCGTGATCTTCGGAGGCCGAGAGCATGAACTGGCCGTGTCGGTTGACGTACGCAATCTTGAAGTGAAGCCACAAGCCGCATGACCGGCTACCCGACATTGAGCAGGAAGGTATTCAGCATGAGGTCATGCATGGCTGACTGGGTCAGGCAGCAGGTGATTCAAGGAAAATTTCGGATCAAAGCTGCCAGCTTCAGCAGACCGGATTCGGCTTGCGCTTCGCTGGTGTGGCTGAAATTGAGACGTATCTGACCGCAACTCTCCGCTTCCTCGGGCAAGAACGGTTCCCCCGGCATAAAGGCGACCCCTGCCTCGATGGCTCTGGGTAAGAGTTTACGGGTATCGATGCAGCGGTTGAGCGTGAGCCAGAAGAACAGGCCACCGGGTGGTGTCTGCCAATGCGCAAGGTCGGCAAAATGGCGTTGCAATCCCGCCTCGAAGGCATCTCGACGCTGACGGTAGCGTGCAACCAGTTCGTCAATGTGCTGGCTGCGTGCCGGATCATTCAGCTGCTGCAGCACCAGCCACTGGCTGATGCGGCTGCTATGCAAATCGGCAGCCTGTTTGAGTCGGGTGAGATAGGGCAGCAGTTCGGGTGAGGCAGCAAGATATCCGAGGCGCAATCCGGGCGCCAGGCTTTTCGAAAATGATCCCTGATAAATCCAGGGCGCTTGCTCTAGCTGGGCGCACACCGGCGTACGTTCACAATGGTCATACGCCAGATCACAATAGGGATCATCTTCAAACAAGGGCAGCAGGGCGGCGTCGCAGACAGCGGCCAGCGCCGAGCGTTCCGTGGCATTCAGGCAGCGGCCACTGGGATTTTGGAAGGTCGGTATGGCATAGGCAAAAGCAGGTTTTTCCTGCATCAGGTCACCCGCATTCGGCATCTGTGCATCGTAAACAAGGAAGCGTGCGCCAAAGAACCGGAACACCTGTAAAGCCGCCAGGTAAGTGGGCGATTCCACCGCCACCCGCGTGCCCGGATCAATAAACAGTTTGGCAACAAGATCGATGCCTTGCTGCGAACCGGAAAGTACCAAAATCTGTTCGGCTGTGCATTGCAAGCCGCGCTCTCCGAGTTCTTCGGCTATTCTGCGGCGCAGTTCCCATTCGCCTTCGCTGGAACCGTATTGCAGCATGTGCTGGGGCATGTCATCCAGATTGAAATGGGGAAAGCTATCCAGCGCAGGGAGACCGCCGGCGAATGAAATCATGCCGGGCCGATCGACCACAGACAGGATTTCGCGGATTGGCGAAGCATGCAAATCATGTGTGCGGGCAGAGAAACGGGTGTGCAGTGAAGTGGATATGGCGTCCATGGCAATGTCGATAAATGTCAATAAAGTTGACCTATAGACATCCTAATGAGTATATGGCTATTATGTCAATATGATTGACCAAAAAAGCCACACTGAAATACCTGCGTCAAAATTGAGTGAAACTACATTGCGTCAGGCCATCGAGCACTTTTACTTTGGCTATCGGGCGTTCACAGCTCCTCCCGATCGCATCCTTATCCAGCGAGGTTTAGGCCGGGTTCATCACCGCATACTTTATTTTGTCGGGCGTAATCCGCAGATTTCAGTCAACGCCTTGCTGGGCATACTCAATGTCAGCAAACAGGCATTGAACGCGCCTTTACGGCAATTAATCGAGGCGCATCTGGTGGAAATCGTCACGGCTGCGCATGATCGCCGGGTTCGGCAACTTTCATTGACTACAGCCGGAAAAAAACTCGAAGCCCGGCTCACCGGTACCCAGATGAAACAGCTCCAGGCCGTATTTGAAGAGGTGGGAGAAAGTGCTGAGGCCGGGTGGCATCAGGTCATGGACAGCTTGACCAGGCAGGAATGAATCGCAACCAGCCGCTTTGGACTGGATAGACGGATTAATCGGTGTACTCGGCAGGTGTGTCACGGCGAATGACCAATACCTGATCGACCCGATTCCGATCCACGTCGACCACTTCAATCCCAGTCTCCGCAGGAGAACTGTTCGGATTTGCGCGGGTACGGCCCAGCGAGGCGAGCACGAATCCGCCCACGGTATGGAAGTTGCCCAGGTCTTCATGGGGAACCGAGCGGATGGCCAGTTTGTCCTTCATTTCATCAATGGCCAGCAGCCCGTCCAGCAGCCATGAAACATCCGGGCGGCGTACGGCCAGCGGGTTTTCCGGTGTATTGCCCAGCGGCATCATGTCACCCACCAGCGATAGCATGACGTCATCCAGCGTCACGATGCCTTCGGTGACGCCAAATTCGCTGACCACTAATGCAAAGGTGGTTTTTTGTTGACGGAGTGTACGCAGCAGATCGATCAGAGTCAGTGTGCTGGGTACAAAGAGCGGCAAACCGAGCGGGATTTCAGCAAAATCCACCTCTCCTTCTATGACAGCCTGCAGGATATCGTGGCTTTCAGCGATGCCGATAACCTGCTGCAGGTCACCTTTGCAAACCGGTAGTTGTGAATGGGGTGCATCCCTCAGCAAGCCAAGATTGCGTTCCCGCGGGGAGAGCAGGTCCAGATAAGCCACATCCGCAGCGGGGGTCATGATAGCGGCAAGTCGACGGTCTTCCAGACGCAGGACGTTACCCATGAGGTGGCTTTCTTCCGGCGCGAAAGCACCCATTTTGGCACCTTCATCCACAAAGGCGATGATGTCCTCCACGCTGGTGATTGCGGGCGCTGACCGGATCGGCAGAACAGCCAGAATTCGGTCCGCCGACCAGGAGAGTAAATGGATGGCGGGCGATAACACGCGGATGAAAAGAGTCATGAATGGGGCGCACATGGCGGCGACCTGCTCAGGATGGACAATCGCAATACGCTTGGGGACGATTTCGCCGAGGATGATGGAAACGGCCGTCACAATAACGATGGTGATGGCGAAAGAGATGGTGTCGCGCCATTCGGTTAGCAGCGGGAGGCCTCCGGGTATCATCGCTTGAATAGAAGCCGAAAGCGCCGATTCACCATAGATACCCATCAATAAGGCAGCGGCTGTAATGCCGGTCTGGGTTGCCGCCAGTAAGCGGCTCGGATGTTCCTTGATAGCGAGCGCTGCTGTCGCCCCTTTATTTCCTTCGTTGGCCATTTGCATCAGCCTGCCGCGACGTGCCGAAGCAAGCGCCATTTCGGCCAGGGCAAAAAAGCCGGAAAGCACGATCAGGAAAACGAGTATCCATAGGGCAGCTGCTACTCCATTGTTTTTGTAGTCGGAACCGGTTCCGGTCATCGCTGCCGGCAACGTGAATTGCAGTAGCAGCCAGAACGCTTCTCGGCACTTCAATCTTATACTGGTGATCCTGGTTCGGAATCTTACGTCTGAAAGTATCTGAAAAAAACAGGGGAATTCAAGTTATTGCTTTCGGCTCTTTACGATCAAATCGTAAGCGACTTGTACCTCCTGTGCGTGCTCTGTCGCCACAGCGATCATATCTGCCGGCACACCCTGGCCCATGAGTTTATCGGGGTGATATTGACTCATCAGTTTACGGTATGCGCGCTTGACTTCCTGATCGCTACTCTCTCTGCCGATGCCCAATGCTTTATAGGCATCATCCAGTGCGTCGGTTGAGCTTGGTTGTCCCGTGGCGAAATGTGCCTGGTTCAAAACCATATCCAGCATGCGCTTGAAAGCATCGTGGTCATAGCCAAGTTGAAGCGCAATCTCGACCAGCAGGCGTTCTTCTGCCGGATCAATGCTGCCATCAGACAAAGCCATCACGATCAGATAGACCAGCAGCATCTGTTTCAAGCTGTGCGTTTGCCCGCACACGGCCATAAACTGCCTTAAAGTCGGCGCTAAATCAAAGTCCGGTGCGGTGCCACGCTTGAAAAGCACGATGGCCTGTTGTCTATGCTCGGCAGACATACCCAGTTTTTCAATAAACAGCTCAACATGGGCAATTTCATCTTGCGATACCCGGCCATCGGCCTTGGCGACTTTTCCCATTAAAATAAAAACCGTTTCAAGAAAAACGGCTTGGCGCTGGCTAGCACTGAATGGATTCACACCACCAAGACCGTAAGCGCGATATCGGTCAATAATGCTGCCCAGAAAATAGCCGAAAAATGCGCCGAAAATGCCGAAGTAGAAATACCCTATCAAGGCACCAATGAGTTTGAACAAAGTTATTCCTTAGCGTGTTGGTAAAAAATAATAGTCAATGCATACGCAATAAGCAGCAGCGGACTGGATTGGCGGCTCATGCCTCAAGGCACTGGAATGATTCAGGCCGGTCAAGACCGATAGTATCTTGCCAACAACAAGAATCACCTGTGCGGGCCACCGGAAGTGGCAGCCCTCGTGTGTTAATCCAGAAAAACTTCAATGCGATTGCGGCCCGTTTCTTTTGCACGATAAAGTGCTTTGTCGCTGCGTAACAACGAGGCATCGGCGTTCAGGTCGGTTGGCTTCATGGTGGAAATGCCAATACTTGTGGTTACTGCAATGGTGATTTCACCCGCAATCAGCGGCCGTTCAGCAAGCCTTTTTTGCAGTCGTTCAGCAAAGATATTTGCCTCGGCAATCCCCATGCCGGACAGCACTACCGCAAATTCTTCTCCACCTACGCGGCCGACGGTATCATGTTTGCGCAGTTCGCCGTGCAGCAGGTTTGCAAAATGCTTGAGCACAAGATCACCGAACGCATGACCATGGTTGTCATTGATGCGTTTAAACAGATCAAGGTCGCACATCAGCACCGCAGAATGGGGACTTGGGATACGCTTGATTTGCGCCAGTTCTTCATCCATGCGCGCCATGAAATAGCGCCGGTTGGGCAGCTGTGTCAGAAAGTCGATTGTGGCGAATTCCTGTAATTCAATCTCGCTGCGCTTGCGTTCGGTCACATCGGCGATAAAGCCATGCCAAAGGATGCTGCCGTCCTCCAGTCTGATAGGACGGGCATGTCCCTGGCGCCAGCGCAGACGCTGTCTTGGCAAGATGACACGGTACTCCAAACGCCAGGGCGTCAGGCTGGCAGCGGATTCATTGAACGACGCAAGGTAATGCTCAAGGTCATCCGGATGAATGATCTGTTGTACAGCGGATGCGCTGCGCATGACCTGTTCGGGCGTCATTTCGTAAATATCCTTGATTCCCTGACTGGCGTAGGGGAAAAACGTATCGCCATTGGGCAATAAGCGATACTGGAACACCATGCCCGGGATTTCATTTGTCAGATCGGTGATCATATCCACGCTTTGCTGAAGACTTTCGGACAGCATTCGCATGGAGGTGATATCGGCGGTCGTACCTATCATTCGCAGTGGTTTGCCTTCCACGTCACGACTCACCACCCTGCCACGGCTCGATATCCATTTGTAACTTCCATCCTTGCAACGGATTCGGTGTTCTACCGCATAACTCTCTGTTTTTTGATCAAAATGTGCCTGAATTTCCGCTTGAACCAAGGCAAGGTCATCCGGATGCACACGTGTGTAACTGTCTTCTATCTGGTTGCTGATTTCGGCTTCTGTGTAACCCAGCATTGCTTTCCAGCCGGATGAGTAATGAATCTCACCGGTCACAATATTCCGATCCCATATACCGGTGCCGCTTACTTCGATTGCCAGCGCCATTCTTGTTTCGTATTCACGCACCTTGTCTTCAGCGCTGTTCAGTTTGGTTTCGTCGATATTGCGTTCAATGGCAATCGATGCCAGAAGGGCGGTGTTGGTGATGGCTTCCTGGCATTGGTCGTTCATTTGACCATTTTGTGAATAGATGACGAAAATTCCAAGCATGCGGTTTTCGGCCGACAGTATGGGAGCCGCCATGCATGCGTTTAGCGCATGTTGGCTGGCCAGTTCGCAAAAATCGTCCCAGAACTGGCTTGCCTCGATGCGCTCCGAACTCATGTGAGTCGCGTTGAGGCGGCCAATTGCATGCAGATACTGTTCAGACAGGCTGGACGCTGCAGCCAAATAAAAATGTGCACTTTCATCATCCATCAGCAAAATGACGCCGTGAATTTCGAGCTCCGGATATTCAATACCTGTCGCCATGCAGACTAATGTCTGAGTAAGCGGGGCGCGCCGCGCGATGTTTGCCAACGTCAACCTGTAGGTAGTCAGCAATTTTTGATGCAGCGCATATTCCGCTTCATTGTGTGGGGTTTCAGGCTTCATGGTATAGCGATGATCAGTGCATGTATTTTAAGCCGTTGCGATCGCGCAGTGCTTGGATTGATCGCGCCGCGAGATTCATGATGAGCCATACTTAAACTTCTGTTAAGCCCAAGAATAACATACAAAAAATTTTGCATTTCCGAACGCATTCATATTGTGCATGACTGACACGGCTTCAATCCAGCGTACGACGGTAGCGTGTCAGACTGATCACTAGTACCACAACCATGAACACCAACAACGGCCAAATGCTGGGCCAGGTTTCGGTCCAGCCGTTTCCTTTCAGCATGATACCGCGCACGATTCGCAGAAAGTGCGTGAGCGGTAGCACCGAGCCGACGACCTGTGCCCATTCAGGCATACCGCGAAACGGGAACATGAAGCCGGACAGCAGCATGGAAGGCAG
>JBDSHM010000451.1:0-3083 GCA_039918495.1 Sulfuriferula sp.
AGCTATTGGAGATCACCACACCGTATTGCGCGCTGGCTGCATGCAGCAATGCCTCTGAGGCCTGAATATCCGGACGCTGACGTACCAGTTCGGACGGAATGACGACAGGCAAATCGGCGGGAAGCGTGAAATCGGCGAGCGTGAATTGTGGCACCTGCGCTGCGCCGGGTGCCTGGCCCGCCAACACGGCGAGCAGATGATTGTTTTGATCCAGCTTGTTGCGTATCGGCGGGATCGTGGCGCGCGTCTGTTCAAGCTGTGTTTGCAGCGTCAGCATTTCGCTGCGCGCAATCGCACCCAGTTCAAGTCGCTTCTGGGCGATACCCAGCTGCTTTTGCTGTGCTGCCAGAATCGCCTCGCTGGCATCGATTTGAGCACGATACTGCGCCTGCATCATGGCTGCCGTCACGATATTCGCAGCCAGCGTCAGGCGTGCGCCCTCAAGCTGATAATGCTGATAGTCCGTCTGCGCAGCATAGCCTTCAAGTGCACGACGATTACCGCCGAAAAGATCCAGTTTGTAACTGACTTTCACCCCGGCGTTATACAGATCGAATATTCGGTTGCCCCCGGACAAGCCCATACCTGAATTATTGGTACTCATGCGCTGTGCGCCCAGGTTCGCATCAACTTGCGGGTACAGACTGGAGCCAGCCTGCGCAGCATAGGTTTGCTGAGCCTGGCGCAAGGTCGCTTGCGCTGCCGCCAATGAAGGGCTGCTGCGAAGCGCCTGTTCAATCAATTGATCGAGCTTGGCAGAGCCGAAATTTTTCCACCAGCTTGCGGGTACCGTTTGCCCGACCACAAAGCGCTGCGCCCCGCCCATTGGCGTATCGGGCGTGACAGCCGTTTGCGCCGGCAGACCTTGTGTCGTGTAAGCTTTTACGGCCGGTGCTGCCGGCCGCTTGAAATCCGGACCGACTGTGGCGCAGCCAAATAGCGATAATGTGGTGACCGCCAGCAGCAAAGTTCTGGTGCCAGGGATCAATCCAATCAAAACAGAAGAACGCATCATAGTCCGGCTTTCATTTCCGAGGGCTGGGTTTGACGCTATCGGTGCATGGCGCACATTCGATAGCCGGATCCGGTGTGCCGCTTAAATTGGATATTGAATCCATCAACTTATGCTGCAGGGTTTGCATTTGCTTTTTTTCGGCCATACTGAAATCTTTCCAGATCGTCTGGTAAACTGCCCACTGCTTGGGCATGATCGATTCAACCAGCTGGGTGCCTGCCGCAGTCAAAGTCAGGACGACTTTGCGCCTGTCAGTTTCATGACCTTTCCTGCTCACCCAGCCTTTTTTGACCATTTCATCTGCAAACCGCGTGATATTGGTCCGCGAAGACACCACGATATGACTCAGATCGCTCGGATAAATATAACGCCCCGGACTTGAATACAGCATGATTAACGCTGTCCAGATCGTGTCGTTGATTCCGTACGGCTGCAAACTCAGATTCATCAACTCCTGCAATTTTTTGAATATCATAAATTGCATGCGTGACAATATTACTTCCTGACGAGGCTGGCCGGCTATTTGGCTATCTATGGCATCCAGGCGTTGTTCAAAAACGCCGAGGCATTTTTTGACCATACAATAAACACACAATATTAATAACGGAAAGAATAGTAACTTGCGTTACTACTTTGCGTCAACAGACCATTATTCCGGATGGTCGATCTACGCAACTGAACGATTCAGAAATTATGTATCAACGTGGTTTTGCGCAAGATCACGCCTTATTCGTCAACTACCAGCGATTCCACTTTGAATTTCAACGGCACCAACACACCCTTGCGGGCACGGTGAAGCACATAGTCCTGCAATGCGTTCCAGCTGACCGTCTGCTCCGAACGCTTGCCGCCCCTACCCTGTCCGACGATTTTCAGCGTCCCGCCCTGGCGTACTGCGATAGCGGACAGCATGGTCTCGCCTTCTCCCATGCCCAACACAATCACACCCTTACCACCCGACAGCACCTTTATTTCACTGATCGGAAAGGCAAGCAGCTTGGCGTTGCTGCCCAGCGCGACGACAAGCACGCTGTCGCCGACTTCGACCGGCGGCAACAGAATATCCTTCTCACCGATGTTCATGAATGCCTTGCCGGCGCGTTGGCGCGACACCAGATTCTTGAGCACGGCGATGAAACCGTAACCGGCTGAAGTACTGAACAGGAAATGCGTATCCGGCTCGGCCGCGCACATGGCAACAATTTTTGCCTTCGCCGGCAGCCCCAGCAATGAAGCAACCGGTACGCCATCGCTACGACCGCCGGGAATATCGGACGAGGCCACGGTGTAAGCGCGCCCGCCACTGTCGATCAGCACCACCGGATGCACGGTGCGCGTCTTGCAGAGTGCAAGCAGATCATCGCCATCCTTGAAAGTCAGAGTGCTGGCGTCGGCGTCATGGCCGCTGCGCTGCCTGATCCAGCCGTTTTTCGACAGGATTACCGTACAGGCTTCGTCGGGGACAGCAACGGCTTTGGCACTAATCCGCTCCGCTGCCTCGATCAGCGTGCGCCGCTCATCGCCGAATTTCTTCACGTCGGCCTTGATCTCGCTCACGATCAAGTCGCGCATCACCTTGCGGCTGCCAAGCACCTTGTTCAAGCCGTCTTCTTCCGTCCTCAACTCGCCGATCTCTTTCTCAATGCGGATGGCTTCCAGTCGCGCCAGTTGGCGCAGGCGGATTTCCAGAATGTCTTCGGCCTGTATTTCGCTGAGTTTGAAATGCGCCATCAGGTCGCTTTTTGGCTCGTCCGATTCGCGGATGACCCGAATGACTTCATCGATATTGAGCAGCACGGCCATCCGGCCTTCCAGGATGTGCAGCCGTTTCTGGACCTGGGCCAGGCGCGTCTCGCTTCGGCGCGTGACGGTGGTGTAGCGAAACGCGATCCATTCAGACAATAGATCGAGAATGTTTTTCTGGCTTGGTCTGCCATCCAGACCAATCGCTACCATATTGGCGGATACCGTTGTCTCCAGGCTCGTATGCGTCAGCAGCAAAGCGGTGAATTGCTCCACAGGCATGCGCGAGGAACGGGGCTCCAGCACGATGCGAACACTTGCGTCC
>JBDSHM010000452.1:0-7067 GCA_039918495.1 Sulfuriferula sp.
AGATAGCCTGCTACGCGCTGAATCGACATACCCGACACCAGCATGATGGTGAATTCTGAATTAGCCACCATGCGAGCCAGCGCGAATAGCGTACCGATCAGTGCAGCAACGGGTAGCAGTTCATAGACATGGCCCGGTACACTCAGGGCAACAAAAGCCAGTATATTGACTAAACCATAGCCACCCTGTCCCAATGAGCCTAGCTCATTAAGCAAATCGAAAAAGGCATACAGCGTTATCAACGCCGTAAACACAAACAACGAACTAATCAGGATTTCTTTCGCCAGATAGCGAGCCAGGATTTTCATTGACGCCTACGCCACCATGTTCGCATGGAGATGCGTTGATAGAACATCCACACCAGCACACCCGCCATGAGCAGATGCACCGCCCACATGCCGGTTAATGGTGAGATTTTCTGTTGTGCCACCCACGCCTGCGAAATACCCAGCAGGTTATTGTAGATTACATAAATAAGCAGCGCCAAAATCAGCTTGAACGAGCGCCCTGCACGCGGATTTATAAAACTCAGCGGAATGGCCAGCAAGGCCAAAATCAACGCACTTATGGGGAAACTCCAGCGCCATACCAATTCGGCTGTATTAGCCGGGGTAGGATCTTGCGCCAGCTTGCTGGTAGGTAACACCTTGGGTTCAAAACTCGATCGCTCAACAATACGGGTGGGTTCAATACGCACCCAATAGCGGCCGAAGTCAACCGTCTTGTAATCGGCACGCCCTGGCACTCCTTCGTAGCGCCGGCCATTTTCCAGCACCAGATAACGCTCGCCATTGGGCAATTCAGTATGGAAGCCTTCCTTTGCAACGACAATGCCCAGCTGGTTATTGTCCAGCGACTGCATGAATACGTTTTTCACACGCGTACCGATCTGCGACAGGCTCTCGAC
Source organism: Sulfuriferula sp. (assembly GCA_039918495.1). Classification (GTDB taxonomy): domain Bacteria; phylum Pseudomonadota; class Gammaproteobacteria; order Burkholderiales; family Sulfuriferulaceae; genus Sulfuriferula. Next base: position 908 of record JBDSHM010000452.1, read on the forward strand.
AAAATAGACCCTGTCCGCATTTCTGGATTCGACAAACATGCCGGGTGAAATAGCCGACATATCGTCCCGACTATTCAGCATTCCCTGATACAAATCTTTTTTCTGCAAGGCCCAGGGAATCACCGCGAGATTAAGCGCAGCAATGGCAAAAACCACGGGAACAGCGAAATAAAGCACCGGCCTGACCCAGCCAAGCAAGCTCTGCCCGGCACTGAACCACACCACCATCTCGCTATCCCGATATGCACGTGACACCGTCATAATGACGGTAATAAACAAGGCCAGCGACAACAGCACAGGCAAAAAACCGAGCAGACCAAACCCGAGAAACGCAATTACCGCATCCAGTGCCAGCTTGCCACGCGCAGCATCGCCAAGCAGGCGAATGAGCAGCGTGCTCAAGGTGATCGTGATGAGCACCATGGACACCGCCAGGCAGTTATATACAAGTTCACGCAGCAGTGCGCGTCGAAAAATCATTTTTGCGGAGGATAATGAGCAGTTGTTTTGACATTTACTCCAACACTGCAAATAATGCATTGAAGTGCCTGGAGCCAATCGAGTCGTAGTTTAGAAATCACTCAGACAAAATTAAGGAGTACATCGGTGGAATTTAGCATAAAAAGTACAAGTCCTGACAAACAACGTACCGCCTGTATCGTAGTTGGGGTACATGAATCGCGCAAACTCACGCCTGCAGCGACGCAAATCGACCAACAGGCCGGGGGCTATCTGACAGACATCCTGCGCCATGGTGACATGGATGGCTGCCTGGGAAGTACCTGCGTGCTGCATAAGGTACCAGGCACGATTTGTGAACGCGTATTGCTGGTCGGACTCGGACGCGAACGTGACATGAACGAGAAAGCGTACATGGATATCTGTAATGCGACCCTCAAAGCACTCGCTGCCAGCGGTGCGACCGATGCAGCTATCTATACGATTCAAGCCAGCGTCAAAGGACGCGACCTGGCGTGGAATATAGAACAGCTGGTCATTACCGCCGAGGCCAGCCAATACCAGCCCGGCAAACTCAAAAGCAAACAGGATAAATCACCTTCCAAACTACGCAAGCTGACTTTAGGCATTAGCGGCCGCGAACAACAGGCAAGTGCCGACGCGGCCATGGCTCAGGGCTTGGCAATAGGCGCCGGTATGAGCTTGGCTAAAATGCTGGGTGACTTACCTGGTAATGTCTGTACCCCAACCTATTTGGCCGGACAGGCACAGGCTCTAGCTAAATCGCACAAACTCAAATGCGAGGTTCTGGACAAAAAAAGCATCGAAAAACTCGGCATGGGTTCTTTTCTGTCAGTAGCAAAAGGCAGCCGGCAACCGCCCAAACTGGTTGTGTTGCACCATAACGGCGGCAAAAAAAGCGATAAACCCATTGTATTGGTTGGAAAAGGCATCACCTTCGACGCAGGCGGCATCTCTCTCAAACCGGCTTCCGAAATGGATGAAATGAAATACGATATGTGCGGTGCCGCCAGCGTGCTCGGTACACTACGCGCCATCGCCGAGATGAAACTGCCACTCAATGTGATCGGCGTCATCCCCACTTGTGAAAATCTGCCGGACGGCGATGCCAACAAACCGGGTGATATTGTTACCTCAATGTCAGGCCAGACCATCGAAATACTCAACACCGATGCCGAAGGCCGACTGATCCTGTGCGATGCACTCACTTACAGCGAACGCTTCGAGCCCGCTGCAGTGATCGATATCGCCACCCTTACCGGCGCCTGCGTCATTGCCCTGGGGCATCATGCCACCGGCATGTTCAGCAATCACAATGGCCTGGCGCAAGAAATCGAACACGCGGCAACAGCTTCGCAAGATCGCGTATGGCGCCTGCCGCTGTGGGATGACTACCAATCCCAACTGGACAGCAATTTTGCCGACATCGCAAATATCGGCGGTCGCGCAGGTGGGTCCATCACTGCCGCCTGCTTCCTGTCGCGCTTTACCAAAAAATACGACTGGGCACATCTCGATATCGCCGGCACAGCCTGGAAATCCGGCAAGGATAAAGGCAGCACCGGGCGACCCGTCCCGCTTCTGGTACATTTTCTGATGAACCGCGCCAGTCGGGCCAAATGACACGCGTGGATTTTTACACGCACACGCCGGACAAACTGGATCTGGCGCGCATTCTCACCGGCAAGGCCTATCAGCAAGGTCTGAAAGTCATGCTTTATTCACCCGATAGCCGGGTGGTGGCGGATATGGATAAACGCCTGTGGGAAACACCTTCCAACAGCTTTTTGCCGCACTGCGCGTGCACTGCGTCTTACGCCGCTACCACACCTGTAGTACTGGGGGAGACCGCAGATCACCTGCCGCACGATAATGTGCTCATCAATCTGCATGACAGCACGCCTACATTTTTCAGTCGTTTTGAACGCCTGATCGAAATTGTTTCTCTGGACGGCGCCGATCAGGACGCCGCACGCCTGCGCTGGCGTTTTTATAAACAGCGTGGCTATGAAATGCGTAATCATGACCTGCGTGAAAAACAAATATGACTGATCCGATGCACCAACTGCTGGATAAAATGCAGAACCTCATGGGCAAGCATCGTGATGCGCCGGGGATGCATGAGGCAGAAGCCGTCTCCACGCCCGCCACCGAAAAGGCGCCTGAAGCCATCCCGTTCCCGGTTTTAACTGACATCGTACGACGCGGCGAAATCATTGCTGACGCGCCCTCCCTTGTCCCGCAACTGGCTCCGGGCCTCGTCAATGAAGGCAGGACGGGGGAAATGCTCCATATTCCGGAATCATTCACCCATATTGAACAGGACGAGCCATATCCGGCCATCGCCACGCCTGTTCTGACTGATATCATATGGCGAAGTGAAACGTGTCCAGACATAACGGCCGACGAGTCGCAAATAAAGTCCGATTTCATGCGAGATAACGCTGATGCTTTTGAAGCAGTACAGCCGATTGCCCCGGAATTCTCCACACCCGAAGGCCTGCAAGACGATGCATTGCCTACCCCAGAGGAAGAAGTTCATTTAACCGTCCTAAGCGATGAGGCCAGCAACCCGCCTGCACCGATCGAAGCGCCATTCACATCGGTAGAAATTACCCATCTCATTACTCCAATCGAAGATCACGCCAAGCCTTTCAACAGCCCTGAACAGGCCGAGCTGCTTGCCACGTCGGTCGCTACCCATGTACTGGGCATGATCGACGGCTACCTCATGCATGAGGTCAATACGGTGGTGGCGCAGCGTTTGCGTCGCGTTGTCGACGACACCTTATCGGCTCTGCTAACCCAACTCGCGCTCGACATGGAATCTCTCGTCCAACAAGCCGTTGCCGAAGAGTTGGCCCGGCATGGCATTCGTCCCGCCAACACCACGGAGAACCCGTCCAATCCGGTATAATTGCGTGTTTTAAGCCTCCACAACACGTATCATGGAACTTGCCAAAAGCTTCGAACCCCGCGACATCGAACAACGCTGGTACCAGCACTGGGAACAATCAGGTTATTTCCGTCCCAGCATGGACGCCACACGGCCCGCGTACTGCATCATGCTACCGCCACCCAACGTCACCGGCACTTTGCATATGGGGCATGCATTCCAGCACACGCTGATGGACGCACTGATCCGCTACCATCGCATGCAGGGCGACAATACCCTGTGGCAGCCCGGCACTGATCACGCCGGCATTGCCACTCAGATCGTGGTAGAGCGCCAGCTCGACGCCAAGGGCGAATCGCGGCATCAGCTCGGGCGTGAAACTTTTCTGAAAAGAGTATGGGAGTGGAAGGAGCACTCCGGCTCAACGATTACCCGCCAGATGCGCCGCCTGGGCACTTCGTGCGACTGGTCGCGCGAACGCTTCACCATGGACGCCGGCCTCTCCGAAGCAGTGACGGAAGTATTCGTAAAGCTCTACAACGAAGGGCTTATTTATCGCGGCAAACGCCTGGTCAACTGGGATCCGGTGCTGGGCACGGCGGTGTCCGACCTGGAGGTGGTTTCTGAAGAAGAGGATGGCTTCCTTTGGCACATCCGCTATCCAATCGAAGGCGAGGATGGTTTTGTCGAAGTCGCCACCACCCGTCCGGAAACCATGCTGGGCGACGTCGCCGTTGCCGTTCATCCCGACGATACGCGTTATCAGCATCTGATTGGCCGTCACGTGCGCCTGCCAATTGCCGAGCGCAGCATTCCGGTGATTGCCGATGACTATGTTGATCCGGTATTTGGTACCGGCGTGGTCAAAATCACCCCGGCGCACGATTTCAACGACTACGCCATCGGTTTACGCCACAAGCTGCCGCCGATCAGCGTGTTGACGCTCGATGCCAAAATGAACGATCTCTGCCCGCTTGAATACCAGGGTCTGGACCGTTACGTGGCTCGCGAAAAACTGCTGGCCGAATTGCAAACCAAAGGCTTGCTGGTTACCGCCAAGCCACACAAACTGATGGTGCCGCGCGGCGATCGTACTGGTACGGTTATCGAACCCATGCTCACCGATCAGTGGTTTGTGGCTATGGAACAAATGGGAGTGAATGGCCTGGACGCCGTCAAATCGGGCAAGCTCCGATTCGTTCCGGAAAACTGGACCACCACTTATAATCAGTGGCTGGAAAACATTCAGGACTGGTGTATCTCGCGCCAGTTATGGTGGGGACATCGCATTCCAGCCTGGTACGATGAGGATGGCAATCACTACGTTGCCCATAGTGAAGCCGAAGCAAGCAAACTGGCGGGCGGCCGCCCGCTTACACGCGATGAGGACGTGCTTGATACTTGGTTCTCCTCTGCGCTATGGCCATTCTCCACCTTGGGTTGGCCGCAAAAAACCCCTGAACTGGACGCTTTTCTACCCGGTTCGGTGCTGGTCACAGGCTTCGACATCATCTTTGTCTGGGTCGCACGCATGGTGATGATGACACAACACTTCACTGGTGAAGTACCGTTCCGTGAGGTGTATGTGACGGGTCTCGTGCGTGACGCCCATGGCAACAAGATGTCCAAATCCAAAGGTAATGTGATTGATCCGCTGGATCTGATTGACGGCATCGATCTGGACAGCCTGATCGCCAAACGCACCACCGGCATGATGAAACCCAAGCAGGCACAGTCCATCGCCAAACAGACGCGTGCCGATTATCCCAATGGCTTTTCTGCTTTCGGTACTGATGCAATCCGGTTCACTTTCGCGAGCCTTGCCACTCATGGTCGTGACATCAAGTTCGACCTGCAACGGGCTGACGGCTACCGCAACTTCTGCAACAAGCTTTGGAACGCCACGCGTTTCGTGCTGATGAATTGTGAAGGCAAGGACGTGGGGCTAGACAACGGTTCCTCACTTGCCTATTCCGATGCCGATCGCTGGATCATCAGCCGCTTGCAGCAGGCCGAAACCGAAGTGGCCGGTGCGTTCGCAGACTACCGCTTCGACATGGCGGCCCGCGCTATTTACGAATTTGTCTGGGATGAATACTGCGACTGGTATGTGGAGCTTGCCAAGGTGCAAATCAATCGTGGCGATGAGGCAGCCGCCCGGGCCACTCGCCGCACGCTGGTGCGTGTGCTGGAAGCCGCGCTGCGTCTGGCCCATCCAATCATTCCATTCATAACCGAAGAACTCTGGCACACCGTTGCACCACTGGCAGGCAAACAGGGGCCCAGCATCATGACCCAGCCTTATCCGCTGGCTGATGCAACCAAGATAGATAGCGGCGCTTGCGATCGCATCGCGCTGCTGAAGGACCTGATCAACGCTACCCGCGGTCTGCGTGGTGAAATGAACCTGTCTCCGGCGTTGAAGGTGCCCATGGCCGTGAGTGGCAATGCCGCTACCCTAACAAGTTTCGCTCCTTATCTGGCCGCGCTGGCGAAATTGAGTGACGTTAAAATAGACGCGGCGCTACCCTCGGGCGATGCGCCAGTGGCTATTGTCGGCGACACCAGACTGATGCTACTGATCGAAATTGATCGGGACGCCGAAAAAGTCCGCCTTGAAAAAGAAATCGCGCGCCAGCAGGGAGAAATCACCAAATGCGAAGCCAAACTGGGTAATGCCAGCTTCGTGGATCGCGCCCCGCCTGCTGTGGTCGATCAGGAAAAGCAACGCCTGGCGGATTTCAAGGACACGCTGGACAAACTACAAGATCAGTTGATCCGGCT
>JBDSHM010000453.1:0-1591 GCA_039918495.1 Sulfuriferula sp.
CCAGGGTTGCCGAGTGGACTAACCTTGAGCACAGACAGGTCTTTACGAACAAGCTGCAAACCATAAAACGTAAAAAAGATCTGGGTTTCATAATCCAGCGCCGCCGCTGTCGACGCCAAAATAAACGGCGGATAAGCCCAGTCCAGCGTACCTTTGGTTGCGATGATCGCGAGCTTCTTCTGATCCATATCTGCCTCCTAAAATGTTGAAAGTTGAGACTTTGCGTTCTCGTTGAACCCTTAAACCACCCAACCCCAAAATTATATTTTTATATTATATTTTTAGTCGATTACTTCTTTTTCATGAAGAAGGTGTACTCGCCACCACCTTCTGCAGAAGACAGCAATTCATTGCCAGTCTGCTTTGAAAAAGCCTGGAAATCCTTGATTGCGCCCGGATCGGTCGCAACAATTTTCAAAACCTGCCCACTCGTCAGATCAGCCAGGGATTTTTTGCAGCGCAGAATAGGCAGCGGGCAATTTAATCCACGAGCGTCGAGTTCTTTATCAAAATTCATCTTAAAACCTCCTCAATATTTAAAAAATTGGAAAATAAACGGTGAAACATAAACCAGGAGGACAGAAATTGCAACTACATGAACATCCTCATGCCATAGCTGCCAGCGGTTTTCCAGAGCGCATCCAACCCATAATGCCGCCCTGTAAATTATATACATTTTCAAAACCCTTGGCCGCCAAAAAAGCACACGCCTGCGCAGAACGACCACCAGACTGGCAATAAAACACCACCGGTTTATCCTGCGGAATATCCTGCACTTTGATTGGTAATAAGTGCAGCGGAAGGTGCATGGCGTTGTCGATCATGCCGCGCGATACTTCGGCGTCCGTGCGCACATCAATCAGTACATACGTACCAGATGCTTTCAACGTTTCCAGACCTGCTGCATCCACTTCCTTGAAGCCGTACATATTCACCTGCTCCGCTGCAACAATTTAAAGAATGCTAATATAGCAAAATACTACTGTTCTGCAAACACTCTATTAAGGTTTTGTTTCAACAATGTTGGGCGCCATGATATAAATTAATGACATGCCGCGCCTCTGCAAAGAAAAGCCATCTCTCTGCCACCATGCCCAGAAACGCCGTCAGGACTGCCGCATAGATTGCATTCACAACGCTCCCACCCATTGTCAAAATTAGTGCAGGGATTACAAAGCCGACTACAAAAACGCTAGTTTTCAATGCTAAGGAAAATTTGCGCGCGATCTGAAAGCCGAATTCCTGAGTAAGAAAAGTGCCATGAGTATGTCCCGTATCCAGCAACCTGACCGTTCCACGCGTAAAACCGGTAGCCGTTTTAATGGTAGACCCTGTCCCAGGACTTGCGATCCAGAAATAATAAATCGCCTTCAATACCGCAGCCACCACAAGCAATGCCAACACCAGCGATATATAACCTGTCAGCACAACCTGACTATTACCCGCCACAGCCAACAATAGTAACGCTCCGGTGAAATGCCCCAATGCAAGATAATTAGCCGGCACCAACGGTGAATTCCATTGCCGGATGGTCTTCAGACACCCATAAATCATGCCGGTGCTAAAAATAGTGATCCAGGCCAATAATGCG
>JBDSHM010000454.1:0-8139 GCA_039918495.1 Sulfuriferula sp.
CGAGATACCGCCTCCCTTAAGCTCCGCGCTCCAGCAGAAGCTAACAATCCCGATCATCGGAGCATCGATCACCGTTGGCTGACCCTAGTCACGCTGTGCATGGCCGTACTCATAGCCCAGGTTGACACGTCTGTCGTTAACTTGGCCGTTCACCCGATCGGTGAGTATTTCACGGCTGGCGTCGCGGAGCTCCAATGGGTCGTGGATAGCTACAATCTGGTCTACGCCGCCTTGCTGTTGACCGGCGGACTCCTGGCCGATCTGCTCGGCCGGCGAATCATCTTCATGGTGGGCGCCGCAGTCTTTACGGCAGCATCGCTACTCTGTGCGTACGCCTCTAGCGTCTCGCTGCTGATCGGTGGCCGCGCACTTGCGGGGCTCGGAGCGGCCCTACTGTTACCCGCCTCATTGGCCATTATTCGCGTTGTATGGCCTGATCGCGTCGAACGCGGTCGAGCCCTTGGCATATGGGCGGCCTGCAACGGGTTGGCGCTGGCGATTGGTCCCACTCTCGGCGGTTTGTTGATCGGACAGTTCGGATGGCGCAGTATCTTTCTCGTCGTCGTCCCCCTGGGGCTTGCCGCTTTGGCCTTGGCTGTGCCAACCATTCCGGAATCGTCTGATCGGCAGGAGCGTCATTTCGATGTATCCGGCCAAATTCTAGGTGCGATTGCGCTCGGTGGTTTAGCCCTTGCCGCCATCGAGGTGAACGATGCGGCCCTCACGGCACTTATTGCTTTGGCAGTCGCCATGCTGGCTTTCCTGCTGTTCATCGCGGTCGAGACGCAAAGAGGTGCTGCAGCCCTGGTCCCGCTGGCCATGTTCCGGGCGCGTGGGTTTCTCGGCGCCATTACGGCAACGGCGAGTATGACCTTCGGGATGTATGGCGTGTTGTTTCTGTTGCCGTTGGCGTGGCAGAGCAGCGGTATTCTTGACCCCCTGGAGGTAGGCCTTGCCCTCATGCCGATGGCACTCGTATTCGTTCTGGTTTCACCCTTCTCGGGGACGCTCACCCGCAAAATCGGGATACATACAATGACCAGCGGCGGTGTGGCTGTAATCGGGTTTGGGCTCCTGTTCATTAGCGCGAGTGCCGGGGAAAAATCGATCGTGGTGGCCGAAATTGGACTGGTATTGACGGGCCTCGGGATGGGACTTGCTACCGGACCGCTCCTCGCTGTCGCTGTCGGCGCAGTTCCAGCGGCCCGTTCAGGAACGGCTGCTGCACTCATTAACGTAGCCCGGATGGCCGGTGCAACAATCGGCGTGGCAGTTCTGGGCGCGGTATTTGTCGCTGCTCATGACAGTGCGACAGGGTTACGTCTCTCGATGCTGTTGGGAGGCCTGGTTCAACTCACGGGTGCCGCTGTGGCATGGATTGCTACTTTTACTCGCAAGGGATCTCATTAAAATGATGCTACTAGGGAGATCTTTTTGATGAACTGTTTAGGGGTCATGGGGTCATGGTGGGGTCATGGGGTCAGACTCGACATATTATCCGCCACGAAGTGTAGAGGACTTGTCTTGTATTAACTGTGCCACCGATCCAATATCCGCGCTTTTAAATAACATCAGGCCGGGATTGCCCGGCGACAAGTTCGTTCTTTGCTCGTGCAAAGAAAGAAACCAAAGAAAACACGCCCCACCTGATCGATTTTAAGCCTGACACCAGGGGCTGCTGCAAAAGTGTAATGGGGCTTGCGTGGTGAATGCCATATTGAAGTCAGTCTGTGGCAGATTTGGTTAAAACCGCGTATCAATCATGCTACTTGTCCAAGACTCCATTTTGTTTTTGGCAGGCCACGGATTGGTTTCTTGGCAGCCACGGTGTATAAAGAAAACCAAGCTGGTTGTCGAGTTTATATAAGGAGTCTGAATCATGCGTATTTCATCGGTATTGCCTGGCATCTTCGCTGCCCTGTTGTTCGTTCCGCTTGCCGCAGTGGCGGCCTCGGACCAAGCGTATGTCAAGATCACATCCCCGCGCCCTGGCGCCAAGCTGGACGCCATGGCCCAGACCAAACTGGTTTACGAGGCCGTTCCCGGACCGCGCGGCGACCATGTCCATGTCTATGTGGATAACAAGGAAGTCGGGATACTGCGCCAACTGAAGGGTAGCTACACACTTGAAACGCTCTCACCCGGAACCCGCAACATCTGCGTCAAGGTGGTGAACAAGGCCCATGTGCCCATCGGGGTGGAACAATGCGTCAAGGTTACCGTGGAGTAGGCTGTGGATCTCCAGAACCTCGCCTATGCCCTGACCCAGGTCATCCACAATTTTGGTGCGGTTGCAGTGGTGGGTGGCGCGGCCACGGCTCTTTGGCTGACGCCACGGCAACCCGTGCTGGAACGCTCTCTGGCGTGGCTGGTGGCGCTGGCGTGGGCAGCCCAGATCATCAGCGGCGTGAGTTTGGGCGCCATCAGCTTTTACTATTACGGGCGCTTCCCGGATATCAGCGGGATTGCCACCGCCGCACTGGCGATCAAAATTACCAGCGCCGTCATCGCTTTCTTTCTGGCCGTGCTTTACTTATTGCGCGCGGCACGCTGGCCTGACACGACCAGCCGGCGGATATGGCAGGTGCTAACCGGGTTGGGCGTCATTGCCCTGACGGCGGCGGCGTTTTTGCGCTGGTTTTCGTGAGCGCAAGGCGCGCCTCTGTGCCTGGGATTACCCATCACACATCAAACAAAGCCAATTTCTCCGCCTGATCCGTGCGTTCCCAGGTGAACTCCGGCTCGGACCTTCCGAAATGCCCATAGGCGGCTGTCTGCCGGTAGATGGGCCGGCGTAAATCGAGGCTGTCGATGATGCCGCGCGGGGTGAGTTCAAAGTTGCTGCGCACCATGCGTTCCAGCTTTTCATCGGGCACGGTGCCGGTGCCATAGGTTTCAATCAGCAGGGAGACCGGTTCGGCCACGCCGATGGCATACGCCAACTGCACCAGACAACGCCTGGCATAGCCCGCCGCGACGAGGTTTTTGGCGATATATCTGGCCATATAAGCTGCTGAGCGATCCACCTTGGTAGGATCTTTTCCTGAAAATGCGCCGCCGCCGTGTGGGCATGAACCGCCATAGGTATCGACGATGATCTTGCGGCCGGTGAGGCCGGTGTCGCCATTGGGGCCACCTATTTCGAACGGGCCGGCGGGATTGACCCACAATTTGAAACCCGGCGAGCGCAGTTCCATGGGCACCAGCTGGTCGATGATTTCGCGGGTGATTTCGCTGGTGACCCAGGCGGGGTCGAGGTCGCGTTCGATCTGGGTGGAAATGACGACGTTCTCGATGCCGACTACGCGCTGGCCTTCGTAGGCGACCGTGACCTGGCTTTTGGCATCGGGGCGCAACCAGGCCAGGGTGCCGGATTTGCGCAACGCGGCCTGCTGTTTCACCAGACGATGGGCGAGCCAGATGGGGTAGGGCATCAGGTCGGGGGTTTCGTCGCAGGCATAACCGAACATCAGCCCCTGGTCGCCCGCACCGATGTCGCCACCCGCCAGCGTGATGCCTTTATGAATCTGGATCGACTGGTGATTGAAACGCACCTGCACTTCGCAGTTATTGGGATCAATACCGGTTTCTGCATCCCGATAGCCGATCTCGCGCAACACCTGACGGGCAATTTCTTCGGCGCGATTTTGAATCTCGCTGAACAGTTCCTTGCGAACCGTCTTGAACTCGCCCGCAATCACGACCAGGTTATCGGCTACGAAGGTTTCGCAAGCCACTTTGGCTTCGGATTCTTCGGCCAGGAAAGCATCCAGAATGGCATCGGAAATCTGATCGGCGATTTTGTCGGGATGGCCTTCTGAAACGGATTCGGAGGTAAATAGATGACGTCTGCTATTCATTCATTATTCCTTGGTGGTGTGTGATTGATCAGGGTGAATCGGCTGGCATGAGGCGCGTGCAATGACTGCTCAATGGGGTGTTTGCTCGTCATGTAATGATCCTGTTCATCATCATGCCTGGCGAGCTGCAAGGCGCCAGAGCGAGGTCAGCTCCGCTGCGCGCGCGGCGTGGAGCGGGTCGGTGGTATCTGCTGCGCGAGGGTGAGTCGGCTTGACATCGGTTCGATCCACGATCTGCAATCCGGCTTGATCAAAGGCGGCGAGCAGGTATTCTCGCGTGCGCAACCCCAGGTGTTCGGCCAGATCCGAGAGGATCAGCCAGCCTTCGCCACCCGGTTCAAGATGGGCGGCGAGCCCATTCAAAAACCCCAACAGCATGCGACTGTCCGGATCGTAAATCGCGTGTTCGATGGGGGAGTTTGCGCGTGCCGGCAACCACGGTGGGTTGCAGATGATCAACGGTGCGCGCCCCTCCGGAAAAAGATTGGCCTGCACGATTTTTACCTGGTCGCTGAAACCGAGCCGTTCGATATTGTCCTGCGCACAGGCCAATGCACGCGGGTCCTGATCCGTGGCTACGATGCGTTTTACGCCTCTCTGCGCGAGCACTGCGGCGAGTATGCCGGTTCCCGTGCCGATATCGAAGGCCAGCTCCAGCGAGGGGAGCGGCGCCGCAGCAACCAGCCCGACATATTCGCCGCGTACCGGCGAAAATACTCCGTAGTGAGGATGGATGCGCTTGCCCAGCAGTGGAATCTCGACGCCGGTTTTACGCCATTCGTGCGCTCCGATCAGACCGAGTACTTCGCGCAGCGAGACCACAGACGGTGCCGTAGCGGCACCATACGCCTCGCTGCAAGCCTGCCGTACATCGGGCGCGCGCCGTAAGGGAATGCTGTAATCGGCATCCAGCGGCAGCAACAGCATCCCCAGTGTGCGGGCGCGATGGGACTGGAACTGACGATGAAAATTGAATGCCTCGGTTGGCGACGACGCGGGTTTGCGCGGTTTGCGGTCGATGCGGCGCGCCATGGCCTGTAGCAATTGGCGTGCATTCTGGTAATCCCCGCGCCACAACAGCGCAGTGCCTTCGCTGGCCAGACGGTAGGCTACATCCGCCGAGAGCTGGTCATCGGCAACGATCACGCGTTTAGGCGGCACGGCGCCGTTTTCCGAACGCCAGTGAGCGGATTGCGGTGCATCGGCTTCAGTCCAGTTCACCATGGCATGGTTATGCTGGCTGCCTTCTTCCACTTTACGGTCGGCGGTATGTTTTTTTGTCATGTGTTTAATGCCGGTGGCGGTGATGCATATCCGGGAAATGATGATGGCTGTGCGTGATTGCTGCATGCACATGCTCGTGGGCATGCGTGGTGGAACCGTTCCATGAGAAATCGTGTGTGTGCTGGTGGTGTTCGTCGTGCGTGTGGCGATGGGTATGCTGCATGGGTTCATGCGTATGGCTGTGCTCATGGCGTTCGCTGAAGTGTAGCCAGACGCCGATACCCATCAAGACGGTGGCCGGCCAGAACAGCGCTCCCGGCGTTTCGCCCAGCAAAGGCAGCGCCAAGGCGGCACCCGCAAATGGTGCGATTGAAAAGTAGGCTGCCGTGCGCGCGCTGCCGAGATTGCGCAGGGCCAATACAAACAGGACCAGGCTGATGCCATAGCCAAATAAACCCAGCACGCCCGCAGCGGCCATGACACCAGCTGCCGGCAATTGGCCGCCGACGGCAAAGCCCAGCGCAAGATTGGTCATGCCTGCCACCAGTCCTTTGATCATGGCGATCTGCGACGCATCGCTGGCCGAAATCTTGCGCGTCAGATTGTTATCGATCGCCCAGAACAGGCAGGCGCCGATAATCGCCAGTACGCCCCAGGCCACACCGAATATCGGTACCTGCTGCCAGGACAGCAGTGCGCCGGCCATCACGATCAACAGCATGCCGAGCGCAATGCGCCGGTCGAAATTCTCATGGAATACAAACCAGGCCAGCAAGGCTGTGAGCACTCCTTCCAGATTCAGCAGCAGGGAAGCGGTCGAACCCTGGGTGAATTGCAATCCCCACATCAGTAGCGCGGGCGCAATGATACCGCCTGCCAATACTGCGCCTGCCAGCCACGGAAAATCCTGTCTGAGTAACGGCGTGGCATCGGCGGGCTTGCCCGACAGTCTGCGCAATTTACGCCACGCAGCCAGCCCCAGGCCGCTGCCCAGATAGAGCAATCCGGCCAGTATCAGCGGAGAGGTGACGCTGATCAGCGCCTTGGCCAATGGTGTGCTGATGCCGAATAAAACGGCGGCGGCCAATGCCTGAAGGATGCCTTTATGCATGAGGATTCTGTGTGAGCGAAATTGGATGATCGGTACGCGTCACCCAGCGTACTACCGGGCGGGCCTGTTTGCTAACGTTGTTCTCCATCGGCTTTAAAAAACTCTTTCATTAAAAAGTCTTCCAGCCCCGCATTGTCTTTTTTGCGTGCCGACAGCACGACCACACGATGGAGGCGTTGCGATTCCCAATTAAAATCGCCTTGGTAATATTGACGTATCAGTTCGATCATTCTGCGGACGATGGCGCGTTCTACATCGCCGTTGAGTCCAGCGTCGACATTGATGACCTGCTTTTGAAAATTGCTCGAGTCGGTAGTCCAGCCGCGGAAAGAGAACTGTGCAGTGCGCACACCCATGCTGAGAATCTGGAATACGCCATTGGCGCCGCCGGCCGGCCGCAGATTGCGTTCGATATTGGCCGATTTGATTTCGTCCTCGGTTGGGGTGCGGCTGGTACCGGATTCCGCATTCGTCTGCTCGGCGGCTTGACGGCGTGCCCGGACGGCATTGATATAACTTGCTATGTCGGTGGGCGGCGCAGTGGATGGCGATGTGGTTTCCGGCACCGGGGGCACGGGATGGGTATCCAGCGCAGATTTGGGTGCGGTAATGACTGGCGTAGGCACAACCTCATGTCGTGGACGGACCCGAGGGCGCGGCTTGGGCTGGCTGATGTGCTGCTGTATTTTTGGTTTTGGCCGGGCAACGGGTTTTTTAACCGGGGGCACAGGCTCTGGATTGGAATGTTTAGGCACGACCCGGGTGCTCTCCTTGGGTGCCAGCTGCACGACAAGCGGCCCTTGCATGTCTTTTTCGGAAGGCGAGTCGGTCTGGATGTGTTCCTGCTTCAATGTAACCAGCAATACTGCATGCAATAACAGCGATGCAATGATCGCAATGAGGGTATTGCGGCTGATATGGATTTCCCAATAGCGCGCTTTGGGAGGGGGAATCTCCCAGGCGAACACGAGCCTGCCGGGCTGATCCGAGGATGCGTTTTTCTGAGAATTTGCACGCACTTGTTTACGGCTCAATTGCTATCCCCAATTGGACTGGCAGAGGACGATCGCCGGTAAAGTGACGTGTGGATGTATTGTCGTTGCGATGCATGCCTGCGAGAGCGCTTTTGAGCGCATTCAAATTATTGTGGAGAGTTGACCAGCCGCGTTCATTCAGAACCATTTTCAGCATCTTGGTTCCATCGCCCAAAAAGCAAGGGTCCGGCTGCTGATTATGCATATTGTCCCGCCACCCAGCCCGACGACCAGGCCCACTGAAAATTATAACCGCCCAGCCAACCGGTTACATCGACAACTTCGCCTATGAAATAAAGGCCCGGTATGGTTTTTGTTTCCATCGTTTTGGATGACAGCGCATTGGTATCCACGCCGCCCAAAGTGACTTCGGCCTTGGCATAACCGAGCGTTCCGGCTGGCATGAGTTCCCAGGCTTTCAGGGTGGAAACCATGCTATCGAGATCACGGTTGGAATGCTCTGCCAACGGTTTTGTCCAGTGGTGCATTGCACACCATTCCTGCGCAAACCGTTTGGGTAGATATTCGGCCAGTAGACTGCTTAAAGTGCTTTTTCCATGACGATGTGGGGCGATCCAGGTCGCGGCATCCAGGCCCGGAAGCAGATCAACGGAGATGGGCTGTTTTTTCTTGTCCGCATATTCCTGCATCTGCCAGTAACTGGATATTTGCAGGATGGCCGGACCAGACAAACCGCGATGGGTAATCAGCATTCCCTCACGGAATCCGGCAGGTTGGGTATCGCAATGCGTCACCACATCGAGTGATGCGCCAGCCAATGCTTCCAATGGTGTCAGTGTTTCCGGGGCCAATGCCAACGGAACAAGTGCCGGTTTGGGTGAGATTATCGGCAAGCCGAATTGCTCCGCCACCTTGTAGCCGAAGGGTGTCGCGCCCAGTTTCGGGATCG
>JBDSHM010000455.1:0-2882 GCA_039918495.1 Sulfuriferula sp.
GGGTAGCCGGCGAAATTTCCAACCTTACCCGGGCGGTCTCTGGGCATTGGTATTTTTCGCTCAAGGATGCCACTGCCCAGGTACGTTGCGTGATGTTTCGTGGGCGCAATCAATTTATTGACTGGCAGCCCGAGAACGGGATGCAGGTTGAGGTTCGCGCGACCCCTACCCTATATGAAGCACGCGGAGAATTTCAGCTCCAGGTGGATACCCTGCGCCGCGCTGGCATGGGTGCATTGTTCGAAGCGTTCGAAAAACTTAAAACGAAACTGGCTCAGGAAGGCCTGTTTGATTCGACGCGTAAACGCAACCTGCCAAAATTTCCGCAACGCATCGGCATTGTCACCTCTCCCAAGGCAGCGGCATTGCATGATGTGCTCACCACGCTCAAACGGCGCATGCCGGGTTTACAGGTGGTGTTATATCCGACAACGGTGCAGGGAATTGAGGCCGGGGAACAGATCGTAAGCGCACTGAAAAATGCTTACCGCAGAGCTGAATGCGACGTGCTGATCTTGTGTCGGGGTGGCGGCAGCATTGAAGATCTGTGGCCATTTAACGAAGAAATCGTCACGCGCACCATCGTCGCCAGCCCCATTCCCATTGTCTGCGGCATCGGCCATGAAACAGATTTCACCATCGCCGATTTCGCAGCCGATCTGCGTGCACCTACCCCTACGGCGGCAGCAGAATTGGCTAGCCCGGATCGCATTGATCTGCTTCACAAACTACAGTTAATGCAAGCACAACTGCTGCGCGTGGCGCAGCGTCGGCTTGATGCCCATCAACAGCAACTGGATTATCTCTCGCGTCGGCTCATCGATCCGGTACGCAAACTCGAGGCGCATCAAACAGCGTTACGCAATCTCAGACAACGTTTGCATCTTGCTTCCACCGCCGTCCTGGAACGACTCAACTGGCAACACCACACGCTTGTTCAAAGGCTGCGCCATGCCGCTCCCGACTGCACCGCCCGACAAATTTCCCTTACAGCTCATGCAAACAGTCTGGTGCGCGCCATGCATTTGCATCTAGCCCAATCCCGTCAACATATTAATCAGCTTGCCAGCCATTTGTCCCATCTCAATCCTGAAGCCGTGGTGAGCCGCGGCTATTCGATTGTTCAGAATGCACAAGGCGATATTGTGAGTGGCGAGGATCAGATTTACATTGGAGAATTACTCAGTATCCGACTTGCCCGCGGTAGCGTTCATGTAGAAGTTGCTGGCAAATCCGGATCAAAAAATAATCGACAGCGCGGATAAATATGGAAAATCAGTGACTGTGTACTAAAAAAAAGTTAATTTAAGGGTACGGACTGTTTACTCCTCGGTACGGATTATATGAATCGATCTGCTGAAAGACGTCAATACAAGCGATTCTGGGTACTGCAACCCGCTGTACTTAAAAACAGCATGGGTGAGTTATTTCAATGCGAAATCAATGATTTTTGCAATAGAGGCATTCTGCTATCCCTGACGGATGCAAATGCATATTCCCCTGCTGTGACAGCATTACAGGATAGTCCTGTCGTTGTAGAGTTTCGTCCTGATCTTCCAGGTATGGACATGCATCGACTAACCGGTCGGGTTGTGCGTGTCTCCAAAAACACACTGGGCATTGTCGTAGACAATTTTTCGGAAACCACATTCAGAGATCTTGTTCGCGTGGCGCAAAAAAGCGCCTCTGCCAACCAGCAGAATGCTGTATCAACCCATCCACAACACGAGATGGACACAGCCAAGGCACGCTGTCACGAGCACTTTATTGTGTTCATCAATCAGGTGATCCAGCATTTCTATGCCCATGTTGATCACAGCCTCATTCTAACGGCCAACCTGACCAAGGATTACATGGAAAGCCGTGCCATCCACACATTATTTCCAATACTGTGCGAGCGACGAGCTGAAATCGAGCAACCGTTTTTACGTGCGTCCTATCTTCGGCAACTTTTCGATCAAAATCCGGCTTCATCTGATCAGCCAAAAAGCGGTTCGCTCTCTTTAGTTGACATCGGCGAATTCGAAGACTGGCTTAACCTGTCGCAGGCGATTAATGAACTCAGGTTTGAGCATCAGTTCGCCATCGAAAATTTCGAAATCCGCTATAAAGTTCTGGAAACCGATGCAACGACTGAACACGACAATCCGTATGGACCCTATTATTTGTTTCAGACTTTTCGAAAAGCCCTGACGGATATCAAACTGAGTAATGCAGTTCGTACCACGCTATATAAAGTATTTGGCGAATCGCTCTCCCAGTTTTTTGATGCGTTTTATCAGAATCTGAACGAAACCGTTGCATTTGTCCCTTTAAGCAGAAACCGGAAAACCAATCCAGAACCGAACCGGCGGAACACTCATCAGTCGGATAATACCGGTATTATCCCACCCGATCATGGTCAATTTCCCGAATTCGATCCGGACAGCGGAAATCGATATGCCCTGCCCGATACTTCCAATAGTGAGCAGCAGGAATACAAACTGGATAGTCTGTTGCAATACCTGGGCAATTTTCAATCAGAGTTCAAACCATCGGTCCATCCTTCAATTGTTGGCGGGCAACCGGCACAAACTACGGCGCCACTTCCCAGAGCAGGCAGCCTGATACCCGCGATGAACAGTCTGTTCAATGCGGCACAAAACATCCATGAATATGGTCTCCAATCAGGCACACGCCCTTCCTCAAATACCCATTTCATTGAGGATGGCAACAACCTGAAAAGGATTCTTGAAGTGCTGGATAACGTTCGTTTAGGACAGGACGGCACTGCAGGGCAAAATGATCATGTCTCAATCAGACATCGGTTGAGTACCGAATTTCCCCAACTCGATGACAAGGCAAATAACCGCGATAAATATTTTCAGTCCATCCAGCTTTTT
>JBDSHM010000456.1:0-6755 GCA_039918495.1 Sulfuriferula sp.
AGACGCGAATTTTTGAAATTGAGTGGGCTGGCTGGCGTGGTGTTCGTTTCCGGTCTGGCAGGTTGTTCCAGCATGGCGGAACGCAGTGATGCGAAGGAATTTTATTTCGTTCAGCTTTCGGACAGCCATTGGGGTTTTAAAGGGCCGAAAGTCAACCCGGATGCGGAAGGCACCTTGAAAAAAGCAGTCGCCGCAGTCAACGGCCTGGCGCAGCCGCCGGATTTCATCGTATTCACCGGTGACTTGACCCACACCACCGACGATCCCCAGGAGCGCAGAAAGCGTCTGGCGGAATTCCACGAAATCGTCAGCGGGCTCAAGGTGAAAAACGTTCATTTCATGCCGGGCGAGCACGATGCCTCGCTGGATCATGGCGAGGCTTATCAGGAATTCTTCGGTAAAACGCATTACACCTTCGATCACCAGGGCGTGCATTTCATCGTGCTGGACAATGTCTCCGACCCGACGGCGAGTATCGGCGAGGCGCAGTTGCAGTGGCTCGCCGCAGATTTGAATACACAGCCCAAAGACGCAAAAATCGTGGTCTTTACCCATCGCCCGCTGTTCGACCTCTATCCGCAATGGGACTGGGCTACCCGTGATGGCGACAAAGCGATCGCGCTACTGATGCCGCACTCGAACGTTACGGTGTTCTACGGTCACATCCACCAGGAAAACCACCACATGACCGGACACATCGCACACCACTCAGCGAAGTCGCTGATCTTTCCGCTGCCGGCACCCGGTTCGCAGCCCAAGCGCGCGCCAGTACCCTGGGATGCAGCACAGCCGTATAAAGGGCTGGGTTATCGCGATGTCGAAGCCGATGTGCAAAAGGCCGAATACCACATTACGGAACTGCCGGTGGTGAAAGGATAAGACCATGAAACGCAAACTGCGTGGAATTAAACTTGTCATTTTGGCCGCTGTCCTCGGAACCGGCCTGGTTAGCACCGGCGATTATGCGAGTACCTCAGGGGAAGATCCGGTTATCAAAATCGTCGCAAAGAAATTCGATTACACGCCTAACGTAATCAAGCTGAAAAAAGGGGTGCCGGTGGTGCTCGAGTTCACCACACTCGATGTATTCATGGGTTTCAAGGTACCTGATCTGGGGGTACGTACCGACATCATTCCGGGCAAGGTGTCACGGGTGCGCCTGGTGCCGGACAAGGTCGGGACTTTCCCGTTTGTGTGCGATGTTTTTTGCGGCAGCGGTCACGAGGACATGACAGGAACCATCATCGTGACTGAATGATTCTGGTCATTTAAAGAAGTGAGGCGTTGTTCGAATGCGGGAGGTGATCTTCCCGCATTCCTTCGTGGTCAGTGAAAATATCAGGGTTTGATGTAATCGAAGTGATGTTGCTGCAGTTGCATGATGCGCACGATCCCGCCCGGTACAATCGCCGATGCGTCGACCAGATTGGGTCGATGCCCGAGCGTTTTCGTCATTCCCGTGATGGTCACGTTGCAGGCATCGAATTCCACGCCTTGCGCATCCAGCGCTTTGATGCGCTCGGCTACCGGGCTGTCGGCAAACAACATTTTCAGCCCCGGACCATAAGCTACCATCACGATCTGCACGTTGTCCGGCCCGAAATAGGCCATCAGATTAGTGATGTTGTTGAGCGTAAGTCCCCACAATTGTGGATTGTCTTCGCTTACCTGCAGCACAACGTGGGCCTTGGCAAAAGGATGGGAGTGCAGGAATTCCGGTTTCTCGAACTTGTAGGACTGCAGCATCGAAGTTTCGGCCATGGCCGGGCTGACGCTACCGCCGAGACAGGCAATAAGTGCCGCGATCATTGATACGGTACGTGTTTTCTCCATCATGTTGCTCTCCTGATTTATATTAAGGTTGTGCGAAGCAGGTATCGCGTCGGGAAAATTTTCACTGTGGTTGCCGGACTGCCGCGCCGATTTGGTACCCGCCGCCGTGCTTGCTCCGATCAAGCGATCGGTAAATGCAATACCAGGCCAGCGCGTTATTTATTCCCATCGCTCAAGCAGTGGCGCCATGCGGTGATGCGTTAAACTAGACGTCATGTATCAATGGATGGTCTGGCTGAATCTTTCAGCATAATCAAACATGGCCTATAAACGTAAAGTCCGCATACTTTTTCTCGGGGGTCTGCACCCGGTTCCACCCAACCTTGCCGCGCATTATGCCAATCGTCTGGGAAGCGAATGGATGGAGGCGCTTGCAGCGGTATTGCCCGGTGTGGCAGGCGATGTGCCGGTTCTCGGAGAGGCTGCTGTGGAGTGGGCGGATTTGCTGGTTACTCTGGATGCGGTAGCGAATGCAGCGTGCCCGCCGTTGCGCCCCGGCCTTCAGCATCGCCATTACCCATTCGAGCCGCTACCCGAGGTGGCTGACAAGCCAGCCTGGACAGCACTGGCAGGACGTATCCGCGAACGCGTGGAAGGCATGATTGGCGGCATGCGCTTGATGCAGCAGGCCGGTTTGGACGATGACGGTTTATAATCCAGCTAATAATAACCAACGGAGATATCCATGGCCGAAACCAACGCTTCCCAAAACGACGCCGAACACGCCCAGCTGACCCACTTTCTGACCCAGCAATACTTGTGCGAATCGCTTACCGTGGCCGAGGTGAATACCCTGCTCAATTACCTGACAGTGCTGCATTTCAGCACTGATGCAGTGATTTCGGATGTGGGCGATGTCGGTGACGAACTGTATTTTGTGGTCAAGGGCGAAGTGGCCCTGGTGATTCCGGATGGCACCACCGAATATGAAGTGGTGCGCTCAGGCACGGGTGAAATGCTCGGCATGATGTCCTTTTTCGACAAGCGCGCCCGTTCGGTCAGATTGGTTGCCAAGGCTGCGGATACACAGGTGCTGAAGTTGCCGCGCGCCATGTACAAACGCATGAAAGTCGAACATCCCTATATCGCTATCAATATCGTCGAGCAGGCGGTACTCAGCATGGATCATCTGTTCCGCGCCGTCAGCAGCGATCACGCCCAATTCTCGCATTACCTGTACGGCTCGGGCGTCAAAGCCTCGGCAGACTGAATCATTGCCAATGATCGCAGGGAAATTTTCGCTACCGGCGGTTTATTTCACCACTACCGTACCTGTCATGTATTTGTGGAATCCGCAATGATACTTATACGTCCCGGCGGTTTTGAAGGTATGGTTGAAGCTGTCGCCCTGCTTCAGCGCGTCTGAAGAAAAACTCTCCGTATCACTGATAATGCTGTGGCTCGCCTTGTCCTGATTGATCCAGTTCACCTGACTACCAACGGTCACTTCAATGGTGGCAGGCGAGAACGCGAATGCGGAGATGGTGACGCTGCTGTCGGCATGTGCCTGCAAGGCCGCGACTGACAGTATTAACAGCGCTGCAGGCAAGAGAATTTTTTTCAGGTTTTTTAGCATTGCATATACCTTTTGAGCAGACGGGATAATCCGGGCGTCTGCTGCACGCCCGGCGCATTCATTTACTGATGGTCAACGTCTTTTTTCTTCGGTGCCAGGATTGCCAGTAACTTGTTACCCGCGCCAATCGGAACGTTGTTGTCAACAAAGGACATTTGCAAATCTTCAACCAACGCATTGAACTGGGCGGAATTGATGTTCATCCCCTTGTGCGCTACACGCATGCTTTCGCCGGTATAGGTACATGGTCCACCCGTTTCCGCGCAGACCTGTTCGACCAGCATCTTCTTCAGATGCGGAATATTGGCGTTGGCAAAAATCGCCTTGATGCGTTGATCCTCAAGTATGTGCGTCATCATGCCATCGATGATTTTAGTGATGCCGGGTTTGCTGCCCAGCTGTTCATACAGGGCGGGGTTGTCGGCTGCCATTGCGATATTGAGGGAGAGCGCTGTCAGCGCGCCAACGAGAAAAATTCGAATGGGTTTCATGAAAGGGCTCCTGGGTTAGAAACTGAATTGGCCTGATAAATACACACCGCGTTTGCTGGTCGAATTGGCACCGGTTCGCGTCGTATCGGGTAACGAACCTAAATCAGCATAGGCAGCGACCAGAGCGAAACGTTTGTTGGGGATGTATGCAATGTAGACATCTTTGTAATCGTCCTGTCTGGTATGTACGCCGAGCGGCTTACCCAATCCGTTGTCCGGATTCTGGCGATACTCCGCGCCTATCAGCCAGGTATTGGCCGGATCAAGAAAAACACCCACTGAACCTTCAAACTGAGCTTTGTAACTGTCATTGCCGGGGCCGCCAAAACCCAGCAACCCCATCTGGTTGGCTTTGGTCATGCGTATGGTTGCATTCAGCAGAACATTGCGCCCCGCCAACCCGCCCAGGAATACTTTGGTGGCGGCCACATAGAAATCCGTACCGGATTCGTGGCGCGCTCCCAGCACTTTAGGAATGAAGTTGTAATCCAGATTGCGCTTGTATTGCAGGCCGACTGAAACTTGCGGCATCAGCGTGTCCTGCGCGTAAATCGCATCGCCGAATAATTTCACTTTGACACCGAACACATCTTGACGGATGGCAGGCGAAATATTCAATCCAAGCCCGGACAGCACCGTGTTGTCCAGACTGAGTCTTTGCCGAGCGTAAGATAATTCCACCCGGTCATGCAGACCGACTGCAGCACCATAGCTAACCAGATCATAATTAGGTACTCTGACATTCGTCAGGAATGCGGTGCCGCCAATTTCATCTTCGGTTCCGTATCCGGAAATCAATGCCCATGGCACAATGCCGCCGCCCGCAGATCCTTCAATTTCCGTTGCACCTCCGGTTGCCAGCAGGCGGCCGCCTGCGTGCGCAGTCGTGGCTCCGGTTATACACAACCCCAGTGCCAAGCCACACGACAGCAAGGCGCTGTTCAATTTTTTTCTGTTCAACGCGACTCCAGACATACTGCCTCCTTGTAAATTTCAAAATTCATAAGATGATTCATTTCGATATTTCCCGACACTGCTGGCGGCGTTTCCGCATTGAGCCATGATCCGGAAAAATATCCGAAACCTGGTACGGGAGATGACGAGGAATGAACTGAAAACACAGCGGATAAACGGCGTGGTTTAACCGATAAATGCAGCGGGAACCGGGTCTTCGCCCAAGGCGTTGAGCAAGACCGACCAATGCATGGTTTCGTCGCCGAGAATGCTGGCTGCGGCTTTTGCCAACTCGCGGTTATGGAATGCCGGCACTGCACCCAGATAAGCAAGCGCAGCGCCATGTTCCAGTCCGGCGGCAAAGCGCAAAACATCGGCCTGGTTCTTGAGTTTTTCGACCGGGAATCCATAGCCATTCGCTGCCAGCGTTTCGACCGGCGTACCGCCCAGTTTTTTGACGGTTGCGCTCAATATGTCGGCATGGGCGCGGTGGTGGCTCTGGAATTTCACTGCTACGGCAAGCACGGGTTTTTGCAACAAATTGCTTTCAGCGCCGACCTGATAAGCGGCGATGGCCTGATATTCAAGCGCCAGCGCCGTATTCAGGACGGCGATATCGCCGTGATCGCTTTTCGACATTCCGGATTTCATGGTTTCTGCGGCAGCTGGATTGGCGTGGGCGAGACTGACGGCTGCCAGTGCACCCAAAGACATGACGCTGGCCTGACGTATGAAGCCACGACGGGTAGGGTCGATAAGCATGTTGCTCAGATCATTTTGCATTTGAACTCTCCTGGTAGGTGATTGGGTAAGCTACCCACTACCATGTACGGGGGTTCAGGCAAATTGGATTCAGGAAGTGATCAGCGGCCCCTGATAAAGTACCGGGCCGGTAGGCTGGCCGGTCGGTGAACCACCGGCAGGCTCAAGGCTGATGGCGACTGCGGGCGCATGAGCGAACTGACCGCTTACCTGAATTGGCAATGCGGCTGTTTTGCTGCCCGCTAGGGGCACAAGTCCCAGCGACACCGGTTTGGCGTCGGTGGGTAGCAACCATAACTGCAGCGACTGATTTGCTGCCAAGGAGCGTGGCGCAAGGGATTTGATGGTGAGCTGAGAGCCATTCGCACTGACCACCCATGCCGGTTTTGCGTGCGTATCGTTAATCAGTGCAACATAGGTCGCCGTTGGTGTGCGTGGCGGCGCAATCGCGATATACACTGCGAGCATCAGCGCAGCTGCGCTGGAAATCAGTCCGAGGTTGCGCCAGAATGTAAGGCTCCAGCGCGATACCGCCTGCATCCCGATGCGCGTCCGGATATTGCGCCATACACGGGGCGGGGGGGTAACCGATGGCACCGCATCCGCCAACGGCATCAGCTTGGTCTGCCACGCGGCGACTTCATCGCGCAGACGTGCGTCGCTCAGTAGTAAACGTTCAAAACGGGCCCGAGCGCGACCGTGCAGCGTGCCCAGCACATACTCGCTTGCCAGTTTCTGCCGTAGATCGGAATCGTTATACTTCATGCGTACCTTCCAGACATTTTTTAATTGCGCCCAGTCCGCGCCTGATCCAGGTTTTAATGGTGCCGACAGGTAGCTGCATATGCAGCGCCAGTTCCGAATGCGTCAGACCCTGCCAGAAAGCCAAGGCGATCGTCTGTCTTTGTCGGGCTTCGATCTGTTCCATGCAGTCATTTAATTCTGCTGCATCGCGGGATTGCGCCAGCCTGTCGAACAATCCGGCGGATTCATCCGGCCAGTTTTCTTCGTCATCCTCGCTCATCGCATCTTCACGTTGCGGACGCCGTAGCCAGTCCAGGGCCCGGTTGCGCACGATATGTGTCATCCAGGTCATCGGCGCCGCTTTCTCGCTCACATAGCCTGATGCATGATGCCAA
>JBDSHM010000457.1:0-3439 GCA_039918495.1 Sulfuriferula sp.
CGATCAAAAAATGCCCAAATCAGACCGATGCCAAACCCTGGAATCAGCAAAAAAGCCAGTCCAAATCGCAATAAAGCCTGTTTCAATGTGATCGGTGCGCCTTCCCGATTAACGATCCGAATCCTCCAGGTTTTCATCGCCAGTGTTTGACCGCGCATCCAAGACCAACTGAAGTAAGCTGCCATCATCAGCAACAAGTAGACTTGTAGCAACGTCCTAAATAACGGTGAAGAGGTATTGTGCGTCAGTGCTAAAAAAAGGTAATCTGCAATAAATAACAGGGCTAGCAAGAGCAGGGATTCGTAAATTATCGCCGATACCCGGCGCCATAAACCGGCTGTCGGTAATGAAGGAGTTGCACTTTTTTCCATAATCTCTATTCTATTCCAAAAGGTAGTAAGCCACGCTGACAGTTTCGTAGCAAGCATAACAATGGAGGAGGGGATATGCATATAGCAAAACAACTCATGGCCATCCCAGGCGTCATTGCAGCCGGAGAATACGCCTACCGGGGTGATCGATACACATACGAAGGCGGGCTGACGGATGAGTATGCCCGTATGGCGTCCATTCTGTGTCGAGCCAATACACTTAATGCCAGCATGCAGGCGGAAATGTTCAGCTCATTCGCTGAACATTGCGGTTGTCGCCCCCTGCAAGGCTGGATTGTGCGCGGCAAGCAGGTCAGCGTGTGTGCCGTTGGCAATTTTTTTTGCATGCTGGAAAATCGTCAAGGTGTATTGAATGATGTGATGACAGTGATGCGTGCCAAGGTAGGCGATATCAGCGATAACGTGATGAAAGTCATGTACTCCAAAATCGGCGGCGACGTAACTGAGCAGCTGGTTTAATCTAAAAATTCTAAATCGCAACAGGAGGAAATTATGGACCTGGCCAAACTGATGGAAGTCCCCGGCGTAATGGCAGCATTTACATACACTGATAAAGGCGATCTGACCGGTCAGATGATCCGGGAAGGTAACGAACTGACACCCCAGGTACTCGATTTGCTGGCGCACACCTGCGTCGCCAATATGGCGGTCGCAACCATGGAGGCACGCGGTTGGGAGGCGCTCACCGGGCAAAAAGGATTTGAACCCCTGCAGGGGTTTTCTCTAGTTGGACTTGACTGGTCAGCAGTCGTGAATGGTAATTGTGGCGTAGTGGTCAAAAATCGCGATGCTGATTACGAGGTGGCTTTTGCTGCTATTTCGGCCTGTAAGGCATAAGGAGCGTATATGTCGCTCAAACGAATTTTAGTACTGGATGGCGTAATAGCGGTGTGCCGCTTTCAGGATGACGGCACGATACTTGAAGGCGAAGGAATGATCCCTGAAGATATGCAGGAACGTATGGCGCAATTTGCACAATGGTACCGACGCATGGTGTCAGGTAATACGGACCTGTTTTCCTTATTTTCCCAAATGCGCGGCTGGACTCCTGCCAAAGGCTGGATAGTGCATGGTTCCAGCATGACGGTGTGTAATGTAGCCAATCTGGTGGCGATGGTGGATACTCGTGAAGGCGCCATCAATGAGATTATGGCGGCATTGGGAGACGCATCGCACGAGTAAATCCAATCATTCTGTTCGTTAAAACGCCGCCACTGGCGGCGTTTTAGCTTGTTTGCTACATTAGAACCTTTTTGAATTATTTTTTTCATGCAAAGTGATCTTAAGGCACTGGAATTCGACGGTATTCGCCGCATTCTTGAGCGTCTGACGTTTTCCCCCTACGGTGCCGATGCGGCACGCAATCTGGAGCCCGCTCCCAATCTCGATATTGCAGGGGAAATGCAGCGAGCTGTCAGTGCGGCACGTCGTGTGGCGGATGCTTACAAGCTACCGAGATTTAATCAGGTGGCGGATATTCGTCCGGCATTGCGTCAGGCTGCACAACCTGGCGCTGCGCTACCCGCCAGCGGATTAAACAACCTGCGTCAGGTAATGCAAACGGGTTTAAAGCTGCGTGAACTGGTCGGTGATTTTCCGGAATTGTTCGCACGTATCAATGAGCTCAAAGCACCCGCCGCCCTGGTCGAAGTCCTGGACAAAACAATCAGCCATGCCGGGCGTTTGCGTGAAGATGCCACACCTGCACTGGATGCGCTGCATAAACAATACCACCAGATACGGCAAGAGCTCGAAACGCAGCTGAAGGCACGTATGGCAAGCCCGGATGTGGCGGGTATGTTCGACGAAAACAGCCGGGTACATTGGCACGGTACGCGTGCAGTACTGGCCGTGCGCGCGACGCATGCCGATCAGATGAAAGGCGTGCGACGCGGCTCGATTGGCGGAGGACGTGACATTCTCATTGAGCCAATCGAAGCGGTCGCGCATAACAATCGGCTGGAAACTTTCAATGGACAGATCGAAGGACAGAATCAAATTGTGTTGCGCGCGGTGACCGATGAAGTGCGTACGCATCTTGATGATTTGAGCCGGCTGGTCGATGCAATCACCTGGTTGGATCTGGCGCTTGCCGCCGGGCAGTTTTCCGCAGCGCTCAATGCGAGTGCCCCAGCCTTGGTGAATGAGCCAAAAGTGGTGTTGGAACAGGCCTATCATCCGCAGTTATTGCTGCAATTTCAGGAAAAAAACATCACTCGTCTGGTACCGCTGAGTATCCATCTTGGCGATGGTCAGTCGATGATGGTGATTACCGGCCCCAATACGGGTGGCAAGACCGTTGTGCTGAAAACAGTCGGGTTGCTGGTCACGATGGCGCATTGCGGCCTGCATTTGCCATCGGAAGGCGATTGCATTATCGGTAATTTCAACCGGGTGATTGTGGATGTGGGCGACAAGCAAAGTCTGCATAATCACCTGTCCACGTTCGCGGGGCATGTTGAGGTATTGAAAAGACTACTGGAGGAGGCGGATCAGCATACGCTGGTGCTGATGGATGAACTGGGCACCGGTACCGATCCTGAGGAAGGCGCCTCGCTTGCCATGGCGGTACTGGATGAGCTTGCCAACCGTCATGTGCATGGCATTGTGACCACTCACCTGACACCGCTCAAGGGCTTTGCGGATGATCATGCTTACCTGTGTAATGCTTCGATGCGTTTCGACCATGCAAGTCTGTCGCCGACTTACGAGCTGGAGTTCGGCAAGTCCGGATTATCCCTGGGTTTGATCATTGCCGAGAAAAACGGTTTGCCCAGCGATTTGGTAAATCGTGCGCGTCGTTTTTTGAGTCAGATTCATGCGGCCAAACAAAAGCTCAAATAAGAGCGAAATCGACGCTGGTTTTTTTTGACCTGCCAGCCGATAACCATTAGTATTAAAGGTTCTACAAATTAGGCAGATTGGCCATAGTATGGAATTGACGGGCGCCGAAATTACCGTGCGCTGCCTTGCTGAGGAAGGGGTTGAATTTGTATTCGGCTATCCGGGCGGGGCGGTTCTCAATATATACGACGAGATTTTCAAGC
>JBDSHM010000458.1:0-1776 GCA_039918495.1 Sulfuriferula sp.
CGCACCGGATTCAGCTCGATGTAGCGGTAGCAAGTCAGCAGATAAGCCTCGCTGTCGATCAGCGTGGCCTTGTATCGTCCCTCCCAGAGCGTGCCGGTACGCTGATAAGTCTGGTTGAAATACTGTACGTAGCGCCGCCCGACCGACTGCAGCGTCTGGGCAATGCTGTCTTCATGGTGAGGCGTTGCCAGCAGATGGACATGATTGGTCATCAGCACATAGGCGTGGATATCGCAGCCATATTTCTTGGCAGCGTCGGTGAGACATTCGAGGTAAAAGTGGTAATCGTCTTCAGCAGCGAAAATGATGTTGCGATTGTTGCCGCGCTGGATGACGTGCTGGGGCTGGCCGGGAAGTACGTAGCGGGGCAGTCTTGCCATGGTGAATGACACTTCGATTGAGGTTGTGAACAGGCAGTGTAGTGGGAAATGTCTATTATATCGAGTCTGACCCCATTTATTCCGCTTCTTTCTACCAATTGCCGAAGGTGCGGCATAAAGAGCCGTTTGATCGGATGATCATCTGGCAAGCGATCCAGCAACCGCTGGTGCTGATCTCGAAAGATGCAAATTTTCCGGAGTACCGAAAATTCGGATTAATCGTATTGTGGTGATGAAAAAAGAGGGCAGGTCAAGAACGGCACTTGCTGATATATCGAGTCTGACCCCATTTTTTCTGCCATTTTTTCATTTTTTCACATATATTATGTCGAGTCTGACCCCATTTTTCTTTTCCATTTTTCTTTACCCATTTTTCTTTGTTTGCTGAGCAGAAAAAAAGCCTCCCGAAGGAGGCTTTTTCATAACGGTTGTAATTAGGTACGGCAATTCCCAGGAACATACTTCCCAAGTTCAGTTCCCTTGGCACCCGCTTTCGTAGAAGCAACGGAGTTGCAATTCCACGTAACAGAGCCACTGGTTGGAGGGGTGCTCGTTGTGGCTGTACCCGCCAATGGATTGGCACCATCCCGGGGCGCAAGAACCAGAGTTCCGCCACCTGCCGCTGCCGTGTAAGTAATAGTGATCTCACCAGTTGTTTGGGAAACTGCCAGCGAGGTTACATTTGGGGTGGCGGTAGGTGCGGTCCAGCCACTATCAAGTGGGACTGCATTAGCTGCGTTTTCTGTAACAGCAACTTGGGCTGCGGCTGCCAATGATAATCCTTCTGTTACCTTTGAGCGAATTATGTAATCTTGATACGCCGGAATCGCAATCGCTGCCAAAATACCGATAATCGCCACGACGATCATCAATTCGATAAGGGTAAAACCTTTTTGCATGCTTTTCATTTGAGTGTCTCCTGAGGGTTTGGAAAAACAAAACACCGTAGTGTTTGGATGAGTAGGTGCAACGGCTGTGCCAACTTGATTTTGAGCCGACTTTAATTATTTTTGAGTGGCTGGCATACGCCGGAGCAAAACTCAAAATCATTGTTTATGAAAAGCTTATGCGATTCATTTGAGGTGCAGGGTTTAATTACGAGAAAATGCGGCGGTGGATCGCGCCATAATGAGAGGTGATGAAGCAAGGCGGAAAGTGACGTTTTACGGCAGACTGAAGGGGGTAATGCCGGAAAAATCTGATTTTTGTAGTGCATAAAGCAAAACAGCCACGTTTTGACGTGGCTGTTTTGCTGTTTTGGTGGGTCGGGCGGGGGTCGAACCCGCGACAAACGGATTAAAAGTCCGCTGCTCTACCGGCTGAGCTACCGACCCGGCAAGCCCGCCATTATACGGGATTAGGCGGGTCCGTCAACATCAGGTCGTGAGTTTGCGGT
>JBDSHM010000459.1:0-6574 GCA_039918495.1 Sulfuriferula sp.
AGATGGCCCGATGCTCGTGTTTCTGGCGATAGTGGCATTGGCGATAGTGGCGGTGATCAGCGTGGTAGTGGTTGCCAGTTTCACTAAACTGTGGCCCTACAATCTGGGCTTTACTCTCAAACATTACACCCTGGATGTGCCCGGCGGTTACGGCGCCCTGTGGGTGAGTCTGAAAATGTCGCTGGCGACTGCGGTCATCGGTGTGGTGGTAGCTACCTTCGCTGCCATGGTCGTGCACAAACTGTCCAGCCGCCTGCGTCAAATACTGTATCTGCTGTCGATCGTGCCTGCTGCCGTACCCGGTATGGTGTTGGGGCTGGGCTATGTACTGGCCTTCAATAATCCTGTCCTTCCCATTTATTGGCTATATGGGACCGTGGCGTTACTGTCGCTGTGTACGGTCTATCATTATCATGCCCAGGCTTTCCTGATTGCCACTACAGGCCTGCAGCAGGTCGACAACCGGCTGCAGGAAGCTTCTTATACTTTGGGCGGTGGCGCCCTGCACACTGCCCGTCATGTGACACTGCCTCTTATCCGCCCTGCCATGGCGAATATCGGCATGTTCTATTTCATGCACAGCATGGTCACCATCTCGGCGTTGATTTTCCTGGTTTCCCCTGGCACTACCCCGGCAGCAGTGTCCATTCTTCTGCTCAACGATGCGGGCAACTGGCCTCAGGCATCGGCCTTTGCCACAATCATTATGCTGACCATCGTCACGGTGGTGCTGGGAACCAAAGGGGTGGCTTATCTGGTATCCAATTTACGTAAACGTCGGCGCGCCTGAAACAGAATCGCAGACAACCGTCGGCAATAATTCATATTGCGGTGCGCTACTTCATATTACGGTAACAAACTTTGTCTATAGTGGCCGGATTGTTGGCTGTCTGAAATGCGCCCCTGCGCCGCGCCAATCGTGCGGTAGCTAGTCGGCGCGTATATCCCGGGAAACAATTTTTAACGCCTGTTTACAGGCATCGGGATCGCTTTGCCTGAAATTCGCCAGACCATTTTTACAGGAGTCTTTTGATGCTTATTTGGCAAGATCAACCACGCCGTAAAGCGCGTATTGAAATCATCCCGATGATTGATGTGATGATGTTTCTGCTGGTGTTTTTCGTATTGATCAGCATGAACGTCATTCCGGCTACCGGCATCAAAACCCAGCTTCCGGGATCAGCGCAACCCGATCATTTGGATCGGGCAT
The DNA here is from genome assembly GCA_039918495.1 of Sulfuriferula sp. Classification (GTDB taxonomy): domain Bacteria; phylum Pseudomonadota; class Gammaproteobacteria; order Burkholderiales; family Sulfuriferulaceae; genus Sulfuriferula. The sequence continues at coordinate 1,211 of JBDSHM010000459.1, forward strand.
ATCACGCAGTCATCACAATAGGTGCACACGGACAGCTCCAGCTGGAAGGCAAGGGCTACGATCTGGGCTCGCTGCAACATGGCTTGGAAAATCTCAAACACACGCACAAGGACATCGATCTGGTGATCGATGGTGATAAAGGCAGCGAATTACAGAATCTGGTGGATGTAATGGATGTAGTGAAGTCTGCAGGCATCACCGCTGTTTCCATCGCAGCCAAGAAAAAATAACGTGTATCAAGCCGCATCCATGTCTTATAGCAATATCCTATTTTTTCAACGCGAGTGGGTGGCACGCGGCCTGGCGATAGCCGGCCTGTTTTTGCTGGTCGTCTCCCAGCAGGTATTTCACCTGGAATCACCGCTACCCAAGCCACCGGCGCTGCCTATGCGCATCTCCCTGGCAGAGCCTCCGGTGCCGGTACCGCCACCGGTGATGCCTCAACCTCCGGCAGAACCGGAACCGGCGCCACCCAAACCCGCGCCAAAACCCAAGCCGATTCCCAAACCAACCCCGGCGAAACCAATAGCAAAACCGGTACCGGCAAAACCGGCTCCGGTCCCCGCTCAAATTGCTGCCCCGGTTGCTGTGCCTGAACCAGCAACGCCAACGCCACCTGCGCCTCTGCCACCGGTCACACCCTCAGCACCGAAACCGGCTCCCGCACCACCTCCTGCTCCAGCGAGCAATCCTGGTCACGAAGCCAGTTACGTACAACAGGTTCGCCGACAAATTGAGCAACACAAGGTTTATCCAGCTCTGGCTCGCAAGCTGGATATGAGCGGCACCGTCGAGGTTTCCTACGTCATCAATCGTCAAGGCAAATTGATCGACGCGGAAATAGCAGCAACGTCAGGTAGCGAGATTCTGGATAAAGCGGCGTTGCAGGCGGTACGCGCTGCAATATTTCCGCCGATGCCTGAGGACACTTGGCGTGGAGAAACACAAAAGCAGTTCAAGACAAAACTCGTCTATTCACTTACCGATGATTAACAAGGGGAAAAGCAATGCAATCCAGATTCAATCCGGCGCCACTATTTTTGGCTGTGATGGGCACCCTGGCAGTGATGCCCGCACATGCAGATACAGCAACAAGCACCACGGTAGATACGGGAGCAGTGTCCATTATGGGCGAAGGTCAGGTTCGGGCCAGCAACGCAGTGGATCGTGCGCAATTTCAGGAACAAACACCGGGCAAGAACCCGGTAATGGCACTGGAACGTGTACCCGGTGTCAGCGTGACCACCGCCGATCCATACGGCATCTATGAATACGGCACCGATATCGAGATGCGCGGCTTCAACTCCAGCCAGATCGGCATGACCGTGGATGGCGTACCCATGACCAATAATGCTGTGGCCGGCGGCAACCCGGCAAGTCGTTTCATGGAGAGCGAAAACCTGGAATCAGCCACTGTCGCCCAGGGATCCGGTGACCTTTCCACCCCGTCCTATAGTTCTCTGGGCGGCTCCATCAACTACAAAACCATTGATCCTCGCAACCAGTTCGGCGTGCAGGGTGAATTGTCCGGCGGCAGTTTCAATTCCCACCGCGAATTCGTCCGCCTGGATACCGGCAAGTCCGACAACGGCACCAAGGCCTTTATCAGCGGCTCCCGCACTGACACGGAGAAATGGCGCGGTGCCGGCAAAAACTGGCGCAACCATTTCGAGACCAAGATTCAGAACGTATTCGGCGAGAACAAGGTCGGCCTGTCCTTTATTTATAACAAACGCTTCGACCACGACTATCTGGACATGAGCCTGGCGGACTACCAGAAATACGGGCGCTCATATGATCTGAATACCACCTGGACCGGTAACCCTCTGCTGGATCAGAGCAACTACACTGGCTGGACCAATGGCCGCACCGACAAACTGCTGAGCCTTCAAGGCGATTTCAAAATTTCCGACAAGGCGCGCCTGTCCCTAGTGCCCTACTATCAAAAACAAGATGGGTTTGGCACCTACAACCCCGGCCACAATCCCGTTACCAAAGCAGTACAGCTGATGTATCGGCAGTCCAGCTATTTCACCGACCGTTATGGCATGACCAGCAAACTAACCTACGATCTGGGCCAGCATCAACTGGCGGCCGGCGTGTGGGTAGAGCGCTACAAGTTCAACAACGACCGCAAGTGGTACGACACCCTGAACCCGGCAGTGAATGGCGATCCAAACTGGAACGCGCTGGTCAAGACTGACTTCGATCGCAGCTTCGTCACGAATTCCATCACCTTCTATGTCCAGGACACCATCTCCATGCTCAACAATCGCATGAAGCTGGACTTGGGCGCCAAGGGAATTTCCGTGTCTCAGGATTACGTGGACAACCTGAGCAGCGCCAACAATCATAATGCGAAGTACTCCAAGTCCTTCCTGCCCCAGATCGGAGCAACTTATCAATTGACTGCGAGGGAACAGGTATTCGGCAACTACGCGAAGAATTTCAGCGCACCTTCCACCAGCGTGCTGACCGTGGGTACGTACAACCCGGATCTCCAGCCTGAAACTTCCACCAACATCGATCTGGGTATTCGCACCAAGCGTGAGCATTTCGATGCGTCTCTGGCCCTGTACCAAGTCAAGTACGATAACCGCATCCTGCAGATCAAGGACTCTACCAACCGCTACCTGCTAAACGCGGACATCTACTCCAACGTGGGTAGTATCACCAGCAAAGGCGTGGAACTGGCGTCAACCTGGCATCCCACCGATCGTTTCAATCTGTACACGGCGCTGACCCTGAACGATTCCAAGTTTGATCAGAATTATCAGGCCTCCTCCACAACCATCGTATACAGCGGCGGCAAGACCGTACCGGATTCACCTCAGGTCATGTTCTTTGCCGATGCCAGCTATCATCTGAATGGTTACTTCGCTGGTATGAATGGTAAGTATGTAGGCAAGCGTTATTCCACAGTGGACAACACGGAAAGCGCACCCGGCTATGAAGTCTTCGGGCTGCGTGCCGGTTATCAGGCCAAGAATTTCCACGGCCTGAAGGACTTCAAGGTCCAGTTCAACGTCGACAACCTGTTTGACAAGAGTTACCTGTCATCCATGAACACAGGCACAACTGCCGGCAACCCGACCTATTTCACCGGGACACCGCGTTCGTTTGGCCTAACCATCGGCGCATCAATCTAAGCATGCAAGACGGGGCATATTGCCCCGTCGTCTTTTCGGTTCAAAAATGAGGTACGTAAGTAATGTCCTACAATCTGCTCCATGATGTGATCATGTACGCCATGCTTGGCATGGCCTTGATAGCGACCTATGTCATCGTCGAACGCATGATATTTTTCAGTTATGCCATGCGGGAAGGCAAAGGTCTCGCCACCCTTGTCAACAGCCATCTCCATGACGCCAACCTGCATCGTGAATTGCACGATCAATTCTGTGACAGCCGGGGTCCTCAGGGCCAGGCCATGTGTGAGATCGTTGAGGCCCCGAGCATGTCTCACGCCGCCACGGAGTTCTTCGTGCAATCGGTGTACGTAGCGAAACAGCCCATTATCACCAAGCGCTTATGGCTGCTGGATACCATCGTTACGCTATCGCCTCTGATGGGCCTGCTGGGCACCATCATGGGTATTATCGACGCCTTCCACAGCCTGGCAGCCAACGGCACGTCCGATCCTACTGCGGTGAGTCGAGGTATCGGAACAGCATTGTTCGCCACCGGTCTTGGCATTGCCATTGCCTTATACAGCATGGCTTTTTTCAATTTCTTCGGGGAAAAGGTAGAGCAGGTGAACAACCAGATGAAGCTCATCTCCCTGAAATTTCTCGCAACCAAATAATCTCTTTCCTGGACCAGCCAGTCCTCGGTCGACCCAATCCGGAGCACTGTCATGACCCTTCGCCACCACACCTTTTTCCGGCCGCAGCCAGGCACGCTGCTGTCGGCCCTGATCGTTGCGCTGTTCACCCTCGGCGGAGGCGGCATCAGTGCGGTGTCGGCGGCCCTTGTCATCCACACCGATGGCACCCAGTTGCCAACAGGGGCAAGAATCACGCCCAAGGCCGCCCCGGGTGCCCGTTTTGAACGAATGAACCCTGATCTGCCAACCTTGCCCAATTTTCAAGTCGGTCAGGCGGTTTCCACCGATTTGAGTCCGGATGGCAACACCCTGCTCATTCTCACCAGCGGGTATAACCGCAACTGGAACCCGCAAGGCAAGATCGATCCTGCCACCTCCAGCGAATATATATTCGTCTATGACGTGAAGGGTGCTATCCCAATCAAGCGTCAAGTGCTGGAGGTGCCGGATACCTTCTCCGGTATCGCCTGGCAGCCCGATGGGCAACAGTTTTACGTGGCTGGTGGCGTGGACGACAATGTGCACAGATATGCCATGACAAAGGGCAAATGGGCGGAAATCGGGCCGGCCATCGCCTTGGGTCATGCCAAGGGTCTCGGGATGGATATCCGCCCCATGGCGGCCGGCTTGGCAGTCAGTCCGGATGGAACACGCCTGCTGGTAGCCAATTTCGAGAACGACAGTGTCTCCGAGATCGATCTTGCCGCGCATGCGGTACTGCATGAGCTCGATCTGCGTCCAGGCAAAATCAATCCGGCACTTGCCGGCGTCCCGGGAGGGGAGTTCCCCTTCTGGGTAGCCTATAGCGGCAACCACAAAGCCTACATAACCAGTATGCGAGACCGTGAGGTAGTGGTACTCCGTACCGGCGGTAACGCTTTATCTGTCAGGACAAGAATCCCGGTAGGCGGCCAACCTACCCGCATGGTGCTGAATCGCACCCGGACACGTCTTTATGTCGCCAACGCCAACAGCGATACCGTATCCGTTATCGATACCGGTCGCGACCTGGTAATGGAGACCTTGAACACCACTGCGCCGGCAGCAACCTATGCCAACGCTAATCAGCTGAAGGGCAGCAATCCAAATAGCCTGGCTTTGTCCCCCGATGAAAAAACACTCTACGTAACCAACGGCGGCACCAACTCCGTCGCGGTCATTCATCTAGGCAAAAAACCCAGAGACGCGGGAGTGCGCGGTCTGATACCCACCGGCTGGTATCCCAATTCGGCGAGTGTGAGCAGGGACGGTAAAACACTGTATGTAGTCAACGGCAAAAGTATGCCGGGCCCGAATCCCGGAAACTGTCGTAACGCCGTGTCGACCGACTCAACAGCTACAGCCCGTTGCCGTGCAAACAACCAATATGTCTGGCAACTGACCAAGGCCGGCTTTCTGACCCTACCAGTACCCGGCAAGGCCGCATTGGCAAGCCTCACGCGTCAGGTCGCTTACAACAATAACTGGGCTGATTTCCGCGGTAAGGCCGAGGCTGAGCGCATGATGGCCTTCGTACGCTCCCGCATCAAGCATGTGAT
>JBDSHM010000460.1:0-2506 GCA_039918495.1 Sulfuriferula sp.
TCAAGAAAGCACTGGCGCGCGACCAGACGCGCATGACAGTGAATGAGTTCTCCCCGTTGGGACTGGTGGAAATGACGCGCAAACGTACCCGTGAAAGTCTGGCCCATGTATTGTGCCAGCCCTGCCCGACTTGCCAGGGACGCGGGGAAGTCAAAACAGCGCAAACCGTGTGTTATGAGATCCTGCGCGAAATTGTGCGCGAAGCACGTCAGTTCAATGCGCGTGAATTCAGGATACTGGCCTCACAACAGGTGATTGATCAGTTCCTTGATGAAGAATCACAAAGTCTGGCACAACTCGGTGATTTTATCGGCAAACCAGTATCGCTACAGGTGGAGAGCCTGTATACCCAGGAACAATACGATGTGATTCTGATTTAATGCCCGTGCTGTCAGAAACCACGCCCATGAATTAAACGCAGGCGACTCTCAGGCAAAGCTGGTTTCGATTTGGCTTCGCCGGCCTCCGCCACCTGAACAAGTTCGAGTTCATGTTCCAGCAAACCAATCAGGAACAGCAGATCCTGGTAAGTATGATGGCTGAATCCCTCACGCTCTCCTCCCCGATCATCGTACAACAAGCTTTCCAGATACGTCCGGCACTCGTTCGTCGGCCACAATCTGGCGGTACATTCCAGCACATGCGGAAATGAAAGGATGCCAACCGTATCGACTGTGCTCTCTGCGCTGTCTTGCCATCGTGGCGCAGCCAGATTGAAACGCCGTTTGAATGTGATCTGCGCCTGCTCGAATTCCGCCTGCAAGCCGTTATTCCGATACAGTTCAAACAGCAGGTACCATACGGCTGGATGGCTACGCTCATGGCTGGCGATATGCTCTGTCAGCAGTGTCATGGCGCGTTCCGGATAGCCAAGATCTGCGAATACCGTCGCTTCTTCGGTAATCTGATTCACTGTAGATACCAGAAAGTCCTCTTCCTTGCGGCCCGCATGCGACGCAGCAACCGGCGTAACGAGAACTGGTGACGGCGTCACGATAGTCGGCTGTATTTTCCGTTCAATTTTATCGGATACAACAGGTTGTTGAGTCTCAAGCTTGGTCCAGGATGGTTCTGTCCATTGTTCAGTGGTATCGGAGGAAGTCTGATCGGCGTGTATTTCCGACACTTCCGTCTGGTTCGTGTGACGGTATTTGCGCAACAAATATAAAACGGCCGTGCCTGTCATTAGCCCGCCAGCCAGATACAGGAACCAATTCAACCAAGGCACCGAATCGTGCGCCGACTTTTTGGCTTCCGGCAAGGCTGACATGGCAGAAATTTGTTTACGCAAGACGACTACAGACGCCTTGGTTTCGGCCAATTGTTTTTGCAGTGCGACAATATCGTCCTGCAAGGCATCTTCCTGGGCAAATCGGATGTCGCTATTCAGTGGCCCTGCGCCGGTTACCGATCCGGGCTGTTGCGGCCAAGTGCCCAAGCTGGTGCTGATACGCAATGAAACATGTTCGCCTGCCGCTTGCGCTACGGTAGGGGCAGATACGGGTGCCGCCTTTGCATATAATTCGGGCGCAGATTTTTTTGCCTGCATGCCGGCATCAATCTCCAACAAACGATGGGAAGCATGATGTACAGGGGCTGTGCGCTTGCGGGTATGCTTGGCGAGGGCAGCGGTTGTATCGTCGTGGGCATTCAATTTTGCCTGTCTCGGTAAGGGCGCTACCACCACCGCTGGCACATTCGTTTCTTCAGCCAGGTGCTGGACCGTATCGATCAGAATTGTGTAATCGCGTCGAAACGCGTTATCACATACCGACTCCAAACTGAAATCGAGTACCGGATCGTTGACCGGGTAGGCAGTAGTCACCATCAAATAACTACCTTGCGGGCTTTGTATGAGTTTGAGATCAGCGCGGTTAAGCATAGGCAAATCAGCCCCACTATGGTGCGGACTTTGCACCAACCGGAAACAGGCGGCTCCTCCGGTCAACTCTGACATATCCGCCCGGACAGGCACTTTCACACGCAATGGTTGCCCGATGCCGGAACGAACCTGCGCGGCTCCCAAGCCGATCGTATAACCGGGCAGGCTGAATGAGCCGATGCCGATCCCCAACAGGGCTGCTGCAAGCACCCGCCGTTGCAAGAAAAAGGCATTCATGAGAACACGCCTATCCGGCTCATGCTACAGCCTGCACGATACGTAAAGCAGGCGCAGATGAGGCGGGTGCCGCGCCGTCGCCGTTACGCGCAAACGACTGCAGAATTGCATTGATTTCCTGGTGCTGTTTTCCCAGATCGTCGAACTGCTGCTTTAATTCTGCTACTTTGGTCTGCAGATTATCCAGATTGTCGTGCACCTTGCGGATGTTATCCACGCGCAGTTCCAGTTGGGTTTTATGGTCGCGGATGCGGGTTACCAGTGGATCCAGCGTCCTGCGCAACCAGGCATCCGCTTCCATACGAGCCATTTCGAATACGGTACGCGCCTCGGCAACCAGGCTCTGATAAAACTTGCTTACCATAAAACGCTTTTCCAGCATCAGAT
>JBDSHM010000461.1:0-1582 GCA_039918495.1 Sulfuriferula sp.
TTGCCGCACCGATGGTGGGCGGCATGCTGTCTTCAACGGTGCTGACATTGCTGGTGATTCCGGCGATCTATGCGTTGGTAAAAGAATGGGCGTTGGTGAAGGAGATGCAAATGCGCAGGAACAAACCGAGCTAATTTATTAGCCGTATCATGTTTTTGCAGGAGCGGGCCCTGCCCGCGATTCGCACGCAGGGCGTGCTCCTACAAGGGCACTTTGCCTGTATCAATTACTTTTTAACCCTGAAGGAGAAAACCATGAAGCACAAAATATTCGCAACCACCTTGCTGCTGGCGTTGAGTGTATCGCCGGTGTGGGCTGACAACGGCAGTCACCCGCAAAACAAGGCAGCGCAGGCATCGCATCAGGGCAGCGGCAAGGTGGTGTCTATCGACCGTGAGAAGCTGAAGGTAAAGCTGGAACACGGGCCTATAGCATCGCTGAACTGGCCGGGTATGACGATGGATTTCGCGGTAACCCGTGCAGCGCTACTGGACAAGCTGCAGCCGGGTATGCAGATTATCTTCACGCTGGTGCAGGGTGAGAAGCCAGGGAGCTGGGTGATTGATAAAGTGTCGCGTAAACCTTGAGAGTTCGATTCAAATCACCGTCAACCCCAGTGAACACCAGTCCTGCATGCCACCGCGATACCATTTGAGTTTGGTTGCGGGGTAGCCGAGTTTGAGCAGGGTGCGGATGTAATTGGGAGTCTGCCCGCACCACGGGCCATTGCAGAAGATGGCGAGGGTGCGGGCCTGGCTAAAATCGTATGACCCTGCCATGGCCAGCACACCAAACAGTTGGATGAGTGTCGTGTTGATGCTGAACAAATCAGTGGGCTGGCCGGCGCTGTTTTGCGCATAGGGGATGTTGATCGCGCCGGGTATGGTGCCTTTGATGAACCAGTCCGGCGTGCGCGAATCAATCACGATGAAACTGCTCTCGCCCTTGTGTATGCGGCTTAGGTAATCCAGCACTTCAAGTTCTCCCAGTGTTTCCACGCCCGGTGCCAGCACCATCGGCTGTATGCAGTAGGGCGGGCATTTGCGCGCGGTGACGGCATATTCTGCGGTAATGGTGGCTGCCGGGTTTTGCTCGCGCTGGATCAATACGGGTTTGCCGTTATGCAGCACTTTTACCACTGGCAAATCTGCACAAATGTTGTAGTCCCCCATGACTGATCAGTCCTCGTCCAGCAGCTTGCCCGCTATCGCCCAGTTTTCATCCGGCAATTCGTCAAATGCGATGTAGGTGTATGACGCTGGCTTGTGTGCAATTCGCTGCAGCGTATCGGTAATTTCAGCGGCAATGCTGGCTTTCTGTTCGCGGCTAAGCGTGCCCGCTATGCGGATATTGACGTACGGCATGAGGTTCTCCTGTAAGAAAATAAATCAAATATAATCATATTGTTACAAAAAGTCGCCCCACAGCATTTGCAGCGCAGCAATGCCTGCAATGGCGGCGGTTTCGGTGCGCAGCACACGCGGCCCGAGCAGGACGGCAGCGAAACCAGCCTGTTTTGCCATCAAGGCTTCATCTGCGCTAAAGCCCCCTTCGGGGCCGATGAGCAGGGTGACGGTGCCTA
>JBDSHM010000462.1:0-5815 GCA_039918495.1 Sulfuriferula sp.
GGCCTGCCCTCCACCATTGGTTTCATCATCAGCAAGGGCGGAATCACTTCCAACGATATGCTGAGCAAGGGACTGGCGCTTCCCACCGCACGGCTGGTGGGTCAGATACTGGCGGGATGCAGCGTCGTATTAACGCCTGCCGACCACCCATTTCCCGAGATACCGGTGGTAATCTTTCCGGGCAATGTGGGCGATGCAAACGCATTGACGCAAGTTTGGCAGCGCCTGAGCACACCAAAACCGCGTGGCAACAAGTAAGCAGGAACAGTAGAATTAGCTTTTTCGAGAATCCGTTTGAAAGCGTGATTCAACTTGCCCGAGGCACGAGGGTGAAAATGCATTTTGCACATATTTCCCTCCTGCCTTCGATTGGCCAATCGCATTTTTCCATGTGACCATGATTGCAGCTTCCCTCATTCGCGATTTGCACACTTTGCTACCCGCCGCAGCCGTGCTGTCCGTGCGCGAAGATGTAGCGCCGTATGCATCCGATGGCTTGTCTGCGTTCCAATGCCAGCCCGGCGTGGTTGTGCTGCCCGAGACCGAAGCGCAGGTCATCGCCATTTTGCGGCTGTGCCATGCGGCCAACGTGCCGGTCATTGCGCGCGGCGCGGGCACTGGGCTGTCCGGCGGTGCGCTACCACGCGAGGATGCGGTGCTGCTCGGTCTGGCCAAATTCAACAAGATCCTGCATCTGGACCCGCTGGCACGCACCATGCGCGTACAACCCGGCGTACGCAATCTGGCTATTTCAGAAGCAGCCGCACCGCATGGTCTGTATTACGCGCCGGACCCGTCCTCGCAAATAGCCTGTTCAATCGGCGGCAACGTGGCGGAAAATTCCGGCGGCGTGCATTGCCTGAAATATGGGCTCACAGTGAATAACGTCATGCGTGTGCGTGCGGTCACCATAGACGGCGAAGTGCTGGAGATCGGCGGCGACGCGCTGGACAGTCCCGGCTACGACCTACTGGCACTGATGCACGGCTCGGAAGGCATGCTCGCCGTGATCACCGAAGTCACGGTCAAACTACTGGCCAAACCGGAGCGCGCGCAAGTGGTGCTGGCGGCTTTTGACCGCATCGAAACGGCGGGTGCTGCGGTGAACGCCATCATCGCCGGCGGCATCCTGCCGGCTGGCCTGGAGATGATGGATAAACCTGCGATCGAAGCCGCAGAAGCCTTTGTGCATGCCGGTTACCCGCTCGATGCCGCAGCCATTCTCTTAGTGGAAGTAGACGGCACCAACGAGGAAGTATCCGACGATGTGCTGCGCGTACACGACATCCTCGCCGCCAGCGGCGCCACCGAATTTCTCACTGCCGGCAACGAGGCCGAACGTCTTAAATTCTGGGCTGGGCGCAAAAACGCCTTCCCCGCCGTGGGGCGTCTGTCGCCGGACTATTACTGCATGGACGGCACCATTCCGCGCCGCGCGCTGCCCACCGTGCTGCATGGCATCGCCCTGTTGTCCGCGCAATACGGGCTGCGCGTCGCCAACGTGTTTCACGCCGGCGACGGCAACCTGCATCCGCTCATCCTCTACGATGCCAACACCCCCGGCGAGCTGGAAAAAACCGAAGCCTTCGGCGCAAAAATCCTCGAGCTGTGCGTCGCCCATGGCGGCACCATTACCGGCGAACACGGTGTCGGCGTGGAAAAAATCGACCAGATGTGCGTACAGTTCCGCCCGCTCGAATTGCAGGCTTTCCACGCCGTCAAGGCCGCGTTCGACCCGCAGGGATTATTGAACCCGGGCAAGGCCGTGCCCACCCTGCACCGCTGCGCCGAACTGGGCGCGATGCACGTGCATGGCGGGCAACTGCCACATCCTGAATTACCGCGATTCTGAAGGCGTCCAATGCAAGCAATCATTGATCAGGTACAGGCTGCCATCGTCGACAAAACCCCGCTGCAAATTCGTGCCGGTGGCAGCAAGGACTGGTATGGCAATGCACCTCTTGGCGAAGTGCTCGATCTTTCTAGCCACAGCGGCATCGTCGAATACGAACCGGTGGAACTGGTGCTGACCGCAAAAGCAGGTACGCCGCTGACTGAAATTGAAACACTACTCGCCGCCCACGGCCAAATACTCTCATTCGAACCGCCGCATTATGGTGAAGCAGCCACGCTGGGCGGCACTTTAGCTTGCGGCTTCTCCGGCCCGCGCCGCGCTTTTGCCGGTAGCGCACGCGACGTTCTGCTCGGCGTGCAACTGCTGGATGGGCGCGGCGACGTACTCAACTTCGGCGGCAAAGTCATCAAGAACGTGGCCGGCTACGATGTGTCGCGTCTGATGGCGGGTGCATTGGGTACGCTGGGAGTGATCCTGCAAGCCTCGCTCAAAGTCTTGCCGCGCCCAGCCCATGAAGTCACCCTGCAATTCGAGCTCGATGAGGACAACGCCATCATCCGCATGAACCAACTCGCCGGCCAGCCATTGCCCATTACGGCCGCCGCTTGGATCGGCGGGGTAATGATGTTGCGTCTGGAAGGAAGCGAGCCGGGCATTCATGCTGCACAGGTCAAACTGGGTGGCGAAACGAACCCGCACGGGCCTGCCTTCTGGCTCGCCGCACGCGAGCAGACTGCCGCGCTGTTCGGCGGCGATACGCCGCTATGGCGCCTGTCGGTACCCGCCACCACGCCGCCCATTGCCCTGCCCGGCAAACAGGCCGTCACCTGGGGCGGGGCGCAGCGTTGGCTCAAGTCCGACGCCCCGGCCGAGCATATCCGCAGCGCTGCGGCCAAGGCAGGTGGCCATGCTACGCTGTTTCGCGCGGCGGACAAATCCGCCGGTGTATTCCAGCCGCTGCCCAAAGCCATGCTGGCATTGCACCAGCGCCTAAAACAACAATTCGACCCGCACGGCATATTCAATCGCGGGCGGCTCTACGCGGAGTTCTGACCATGCAAACCCAGCTTGCCGATTTCATCCGCGATACGCCCGAAGGGGTTGAAGCCGAACGCATCCTGCGCAGCTGCGTGCATTGCGGTTTTTGCCTGGCCACCTGCCCCACCTATCAAATCCTCGGCGACGAACTGGACTCGCCGCGCGGGCGCATTTACCTGATGAAGCAGTATCTGGAAAGCGGCGAGGTATCAGAAAAAACGCAGCTGCACCTGGATCGCTGTCTTACCTGCCGCAATTGCGAAACCACCTGCCCGTCCGGGGTGGAATACTCGAAACTGCTGGATATCGGCCGTGGCCTGATCGAAAAACAGGTTCCGCGCAGCCCGCTGGCAGCCATGCAACGCTACGCCCTGCGCCAGGTTTTGCCGCGCCCAACACTGTTTTCCGGCCTGCTCGCGTTGGGACACGCGGCACGACCTTTCTTGCCAGCCAGTCTGAAAACAAAACTACCTGACAAACAAGCCACTTCGCGCCGTCCGCAAGCGCGCCATGCACGGCGCATGCTGGTTCTGGAAGGCTGTGTACAGCCCGCGCTGGCACCCAACATCAACGCTGCAGCAAGCCGGTTACTGGATAAAATCGGCATTTCGCTGATTGTGGCGGATAAAGCCGGTTGCTGCGGCGCGGTCAGCTACCACCTCAACGCCCAGGGCGAAGGACTGGATTACATGCGCCGCAACATCGACGCGTGGTGGCCGCATCTCGATGCAGGTGCAGAAGCCATCGTGATGACCGCTTCGGGTTGCGGCGTCACCGTCAAGGAGTACGGTCATTACCTGCAACATGATCCGGCTTATGCTAAAAAAGCGGCGCGCGTTTCGGCCTTGACGCGTGATCTTAGTGAAGTCGTGCTGACCGAAGCGGAAACGCTCAAAAAACTGTTTTCCCCAAGTCACCAGCCGCGCGCGCGAGTTGCTTTTCATGCGCCCTGCACGTTGCAACACGGCCAGAAAATTACCGGCGTGGTAGAAGCCCTGCTCACCGTGGCCGGGTTTGAGGTGATATCCATCAGCGAATCCAACCTGTGTTGCGGCTCGGCCGGTACTTACTCAATCCTGCAGCCGGAAATATCCAATCAGTTACGCGAGCGCAAACTCGGCCACCTGCAGGCGCGCCAGCCCGAAGTCATTGCGACAGCCAATATCGGCTGCCTGACGCATCTGCAATCCGGCACCATCACGCCGGTTCGGCACTGGATTGAGTTGCTGGACGAGGTTTAAACTGTCAGGAAACAGTTCGAGGTCGTGAGGCAACAAAGGTCGTGATAGAGTCCCAAGAAAGAAGAATTGCGGTGTCTGACCCTCATAGCAGAACCCCTTATCCGGGCAAAGCACGGACAGGGTAAGACAAAACGAGCACGCGCAATGCGCGTGACTCAACGTTCCTTGAAATTCCCCGCTGCGCCGCTTCGTCTGAACCGATCAGGCGGGAGATTTAGGCGAGCACTGCTTGAGCTCCGCAGCAGCTTGCGGTTTGTGCAAGCTGTCAGGGCGTTTGCACAGCCCCCGTCTGAGCGGTTCAGACGAAGGTATCCCGAAGGGACGGCGCAGTGGGGTGGCCTTCTTTTGGGTTACCTTTTCTTGGACACACAAGAAAAGGTAACTAGCCGCCGGGCTACCCCCGGCGAACTATGTTCAAGCGATACACGTCGCATAGACGCGCCAATTAGCTTTGGTATGTGTGAATGCAAGACCTGAATTCCTGGTCGTGCGGCTGACCAAGGGTTTGACCAGTTCTGCCTTGCAGCTTTCATTCACGCCATGCACAGCAAAAATTGTCTTGGCGAGATCAATGCCGGTGGTGATAATACTCATGACTTTCCCCTCCTGGTGGTGTTGATGAAATCGAGAAATTCCATCATGGCACTTTTGATGCCGATTGCGGCAACTTCGCCGCAGCCTCGGGACAGGGAAGTCCCTTTCATTCGTTAGGCCTCAGTACCGGCATGAACTTCAACATCAGCGTCTTGTGCGATGTCTGCACCCAGCAGACGAATTGCCGCCTAGGGCTATCGAACCGGGCACACCAGCCGCTGCGCTTCCGCTGCAGGACATGCGGCGCGCCGATTGATGTCACGATGACGCCTGACTTTGAGGCAATCACATGCGACATCAACGTCACCGGGGCAACGCAGATTCCCGGCGAGAAGTTCAAGCCTGACGTCAACTTTGTCGACCTTCACCTTGACTTTCCCGTCTCCTTTGAGCCCTATCGAATGGGTCACACGCCGTACATGAAGGCGATGGAGCGAATAGGCCACGAGTCAATGCACTTGCATGCGGCGCGGCTCAATTACTTAAATGAGGTCTATGAGACATCACCCGAAATAAAGGCCTTGTTCGTTCTCTACGCCAAGGACAAGCTCGACCTGTTTAGGGAGAAGGTCTGGGCGTTCTTGGGCAAGAAGATGCCTTGTGACACTCAGCTTGATGTGAATCGAGCCTTGTACTACGCCATTGAGAAGGCATTCTTTCCGTTTGCTGAGCCGGGAAAGAACGTAGAATCCGTGGAAGCGACTACGCGGCTTCAGCTTCGACTGGAGAAGAAGGACAAGGTCGCGCTACACGCCTTCATGACAGAGATAGTCGACTCTGGATTCCTTCGCAACGCACAGTTGGATTGCTTGGAGATTTATCCGCGCATCATCGACATCGAACTAATGTTGCGGCCAGCCCTGTTCCTCGATTTTGATCGCACGTATCGGGCCAAGACAGTGCCGTATAGGGTCTCAGCACTCGAGTTCAATGATGCGAAGGATCTATTCAAGGACATGACCGAGATCATGTCACGACTTCTCGTCTTGGTGGCTGGCATGAATAATCTCAATCGGCGAGGCAACCACAATCTGTTCGCGCCAGCGAAGAACGCCCCGGCAAACCTCAAAGCGTATGTGGACTTGCC
>JBDSHM010000463.1:0-4152 GCA_039918495.1 Sulfuriferula sp.
GTGTAGTGCGCATTAATATTCAGGCGCTTCAACCCTTCAGACAATGCTCTGGCACACAATGCGAGCAATTGTTCAAGGTCGAACTGACGCCAGGCGTGCGGCCGCTTCATGATCAGCGACCAACCCAATTGCCGGGGATCCAGATAAATTGCGCCGCCCCCGGTGAGCCGACGCAGCATGGCAATGTGATTGCTGCGACAGTAATCGATGCGCAGCTCTCGGTCGATAATCTGGTGGCGCCCCACACTCGCACTCGGCAAGCTACGGTAAAATCGCAACTGATCCGGGCACGCGCCTTGCGCATGCGAATTCAGGTAATAGCGGTCGATCGCGTTATTTGCGGGGCCGCTCTGCAAGCCACTGTCCAGTACCATGATCATAGAAAGTTAAATCGCTTTCATGCTACATAGAAAAGTATGGCGAAGTAATGGCAGGCGCTACCGGCCAGCACGAACAAATGCCAGATGCCGTGCCCATGCTTTATCCACCGCTCCAGCGCGAAAAAAACAACGCCCACAGTGTAGAACACACCGCCTGCCAGCAGCCACGCGAAGCCGGCATGTGGCAGGGCGTTCAGCAATGGCTTCAGGGCAATCAGGGCGAGCCATCCCATGGCAAGATAAATCACCACCGGCAGAATTCTACGCTTCCCCCAGGGCAAAGAATCCACCACAATTCCCAGCACCGCCATGCCCCAAATCACGCCAAACAGCGACCATCTCCAGGCCCCTCGCAGCGTGACCAGGGTAAACGGTGTGTAGGTGCCGGCAATCAGCAGGTAGATCGCATAATGATCCAGCTTGCGAAACACATCCTTGGCTCTGCCGCGCAAGCTGTGATACAGAGTGGAAAACAGGTACAGCAACAGCAACATCGTGCCATAAACGCTGAAGCTGACGATCTTCCACGGATTGCCCTGCCCCGCGGCCAATACAATGAGCACAACCGCGCCGCCGGCCGCAAGCACTGCACCCAGCAGATGGCTGTAACTGTTGAATCGTTCGCCCTGATATATCGCGGCGCTCATGTTTTGCTCGACATATGACTCTGCTCCAGCCCGGCACTACCGCGCCAGTAACCGTCGCACATACCATCCGGCATGAGCTTTTCCATTTGTTGCAGCGCCGCGTGTGGACCGCGTGGCTGATCCATGCAGATGCGGAACAGGCTGATGATTTTCGCACTGTGGGCAATCTGTGGACTGATGCGCAGCACATTTACACCCATGTTGCGCATGGCATCCAGTTCGCCGATCAGGTTATAGGTGCGCGCGGATTGCGTCTGAATGCCGTTCAACACCAGAAAAGGCTGGTCCTCGCGCGTACGCATGGACAGTCCGTTGGGATAATCCAGGCAGCGGAACTGGCAA
Organism: Sulfuriferula sp.; assembly: GCA_039918495.1. GTDB lineage: Bacteria > Pseudomonadota > Gammaproteobacteria > Burkholderiales > Sulfuriferulaceae > Sulfuriferula. Next base: position 1,370 of record JBDSHM010000463.1, read on the forward strand.
TCGTCCTTGGGCAGGTTGTGGGCGCGCGCGGTAAAACAACGCGCCGAAAAAGCCAGCGGCAATCTGCCGTAGGCGAATATTTCCGTTTCCATCCCGGCAGGGCGCATGCGCTGTATCGGGGCGAGCATGGCGCCCGACATTTCCGGCGGCATTACCCAGCGCTGTGCGCCCAGCGTGGCTAGGAGACTCAGGCTGCGGTCATTGTAAACATTGAGATGCGGCCCGGCGACAAACGGCATCTTGCCGGCCAGCAGGTGTATCGCGCCCATGTCGTTTGCTTCCACCATAAAGCTGCCGTTATCCGCAATGTTGCGCAGGCTTTTCAGGTCCGATTCGGATTCAATCAACACCTGCGTGGAAAGCACCACCTGCTTGCCCGCATCAGTCAGCTTCGCGGCCACGTCCAGCCAATCCTGCAAGCGCAGGTTGTGGCGACGGGAGCACACGGTTTCGCCCAGATACACGATATCCACCGGCGTGGCGGCAATTTCTTCGTAAAAATCCAGCAGCGTATCGCGCGCCCAATAATATAAAACCGGTCCCAATGCAATTTTCATCATTTTACTTCCATGGCCGGTGATAAGCGCCCAATGTGTGTTGCTGTCCTTCGGCTACTTTGTTCAACTCGGCCATCCAGGCTGCTTTCACAACATAGTTGTGCGGCTCGCGCTGGCAGGCATCAATCGCATCGCGCCACACTCGCGTTACTTGCGCGACGTAGGCTGGGCTGCGCTGCCGTCCCTCGATTTTGATGGCGGCGATGCCGATGCGCATCAGCTCCGGCAACAACTCCAGCGTGTTGAGGCTGGCTGGTTCCTCAATGGCGTAATAGGTTTCATCACCCACCTTGAAACGCCCCTTGCACAAGGTCGGGTAACCCGCATTTTCAGTATCGGCATAACGGTCGATCAATACGCCATTGAGCCGCGATTCCAGGCCTTGAGCGGTTTGTTTCCAGCGCACCGCCTTGGCGGGAGAACACACGCCGCAGGTGTTGGGCGACTCCCCGGTGACATAAGATGACAGCGTGCAACGCCCTTCCACCATGACGCACAGGCTGCCAAAACCGAATACTTCGATTTCCACCGAGGTATGTTTGCGCAGGTGTTCAACCTGCGCCATGGAAAGTACACGCGGCAGCACGGCGCGGCTGATGCCGAACTGCTCCTGGTAAAAATTGATCGCCTCGTAGTTGGTCGCGGAACCCTGCACCGACAAATGCCGCCGCAGCTGCGGATGATGTTGGGCGGCGTATTGCAGCAGCCCCAGATCAGCCAGAATAATCGCATCCACCCCCAGGCCGGCGGCCTGATCCACCGCATCTTGCCAGCGTTGCCAATTCCCGGTTTGCGGGTAAGTGTTCAGCGCCACCAGGACTTTTGCCCCGGCTGAATGGGCAAAACGTATGCCCTCGCGGGCGGCGCTGGCATCGAAATTCAGACCGGCGAAGTTGCGCGCGTTGGTACCGTCGCGGAAGCCGATGTAAACGCAATCGGTGCCGTTATCCACCGCAGCTTTCAATGCAGTCAAACTGCCTGCCGGACATACCAGATCCAGCTTCGTTTCAGGCGACATAAGCCCGTTCCCCTGTATAGGATTGATCTTGCGCGAACTGGCCCTGGCGGTGGTTGCGCCGCCGCAGTTCGGCTTCGATGCCATTCAGCACATTCCATTTCTGCGAGCACCAGGCTGGCGCCAGCAGAATATCCTTCGCCGCCGTGCCGGTCACCCGGTGGAATACGATATGCGCCGGCGTGCGCTCAATCAGATCGGCGACGCTGCGCAGGTAGTCGCCCATGCCGAGGGGTGAATATTCGCCACACCGCCACTGGTTCGCCAGCAGGGTGCCTTTCACCACGTGCAATGGGTGCAGCTTTAACCCGTCCACACCGAGGTCGAGCACTGTATCCAGCGTGATGTGATAGTGCGCGTCGCTTTCGCCGGGCAGGCCGAGGATTAGGTGGGTGCACACCGGGATGCCGCGCTGTCTGGCAGCTAGTACTGCGGTCTGGTATTCCGCCAGACCGTGGCCGCGATTAACCCGTGCCAGCGTCTCATCGAAAGCGGATTGCAACCCTAGCTCCAGCCACACTTCCAGCCCCTCCTCGCGGTAGCCGGCGAGGAGATCGAGCACCGCATCCGGCACGCAATCCGGGCGCGTACCCACTGCAAGGCCGATCACGTCCGGCTCGGACAGGGCTTCCCGATAAAGTGCATCCAGTTGCTGCACGTCGGCGTAAGTGTTGGTATAGGCCTGAAAGTAGGCAATGAAGCGCTGCGCGCGTGTGCGCCTGGCGATTGCGCGCCGCCCGGAGGCAAGCTGGCTGGAAATGGATGGCGCGTTGCGGCCGTTGGGACTGAACGAGGCGTTGTTACAGAAAGTACAGCCGCCGATGCCTTTGCTGCCGTCTCGATTGGGGCAGGTAAATCCTGCATCGAGTGCAATCTTATGCACCCGCTGGCCATAGCGCCGCAGCATGAATTGCCCAAAAGTATGGATGTAATCTGAAAGCGCCAAAATCTTTATGCCTGCAACGCAGGGGGTCTCATTCCTATCGGTAATCAGTAGCGTAAAGATACGTTGATTGTTGAAATGCCGACTTGATATAGATCAAGACTAAGGCGATCTGTGCACGTTAGTATGGCAAGAGTAGTCGACATTGATTGCGATTTTCCCAAAACGAACCGTGCAGGCAAGGAAGGTATGATGGACAAGCCCCTATCAGTCTGGCAGCAGATCACTGTCGCGCCTCACCGCAGCATGTTCCTGGCAGGGACACTAC
>JBDSHM010000464.1:0-1502 GCA_039918495.1 Sulfuriferula sp.
ACCCGCGCTAAAACTGCCGTTTTCAACCAGTTCATGCCTGGCTTTGTCGCGCATGGATACATTATCGACATCCAGCAACGTACCCAGTGTCGGGTTGTAAAAACTCAGCTTCACGCTTGGCCTGGCATACCATGGGTGTTTCGGGAAGCTGGCTGTATCTACATCCAGTATAAAATGCCGCCATTGCCCGTTTGTGTTCCCTACATGCACGGTTTGCCACACACAGGACGTTGAATACAGCATCCATTTTTCACACACAGGCACTGTCAGATTTGCATGATTTTGACGGGAACGCGTATCAAAATCCAATCGATAATGCCGACCCCGTTGCACAGCCACTATTTGTTCAAAATACAGCACATCACCCGCACTCAATTCCAGCCATGTATTGTTATTTTGCGTAATGAAGCGATAATTGGCAGGCCGCACACCCGATGTATTGCGCCAGAAATAGGTCTCGGGATAACGTCCGAGCCCCATGCCGAATAACTGCGTGCCTGCGCCGTCGTCCATCATATCAACTGCTTCTTGCCAGTGAGCGGTGCGAATGCGGGCATCCTGCTGCACCGTGGCAAAGCGGCCCTGCATAAAGCGGCCCTCTACTATCGGCCAGGCAATGCCGGCAAGTAACAGCAATAGCGCTAACCCGCTCATTATCTGAGTCATGCGCAGCGACCCGCTACGCCTCAGCAACCACCCCATCCCCAGTACCGCCATACCCAATATCAGCGCAATATAGCCGCCACGAGCATATGTCACCAGCAACGCATATACGCCCAGCGCGAACACGCTCACACCAAACAAACGCGCCAATACGCTTCGGCTGTGCAAAGTCCACCACGCCACAAAGGGCAGTACAGTGGCGAAGTAACCTTCGATATATGCGCCACCGGTGTGCATCCCGGAGAACATACCCACCACCCGATAATCGCTACTGAAATTAAGTAATCCGGTAAATGCAGCACGCTCCCACAGCACTGAAAATCCACCGACCAACACACCCAGTGTCATACCCAATGTAAGCAAGTGCTGACTTCGCACCGCATCCTGATTCAAGCCCTTGCGTAACAGTGGCAATAGTACCAATATCCACAATAGGCCCTTGGCAACGCGCAACGCATTGTAGTGACTGTAGTAATTGCTGAATGAATTGAGATCCAGCGCGGGGAATGGATACATACCGAGCAAAGCCGCAATCGCTACCGACAACGTAAACAATACAAGCAGCAGCCAACCGGCAGCACTCAGATTCCATGTCGATCTGGCGCTACTGTAGCGCCAGCCCGCCACGACAAATGTAGCAAGGATCAGGCAATCAAATTCATCGAAGAAAAACCGGCCGGTGAAAGGAGCCAGATCGAGTACCGGCAACATTGCCGGCACCGCCACCAGCCAGGCCTGCGGCCAGCGCCACAACAATGCCATGTAGGCCAACAGAGCACCCCCCAGCCAGAGGTAGCCCAAGGGATAGCGCAGTACCACCCAGACCAGAATGCCAGCAC
>JBDSHM010000465.1:0-7869 GCA_039918495.1 Sulfuriferula sp.
CAACGAGACCTGAAATAATATTTTTGTGGGTTGAACAAGTTCAACCAGGACATCAATCTATCGGAGTGCTTCTGAAAATCCGGCCGGATACAGACACTGATCACTCCAGATAGCCTTCGTCGTCAAGTGCCAGCAAACCTGAATTTACATCGGCAATGATTCGCTTTGCCGCGTCAGCAAATTCACCCGGCACCTGCAGCCTGACGCCACCCGATGCAATGGACAGCAAAGAGTAGGTCTGATTGATATTGGCGTCAGCCACAAAAGACGGGATGCCCTCCGCCTCCAGACGTGCGCTCAATATGAACATCTCGGAAGTATCGTGAGAGCGTGCGACCGTCACAAATTCTATGGTTTCATCCATGAAACGCTCCTTATGTCTTTGTATTGCAGCTCAATGGCATCTTCACGCAAGGTTCTGATTTCTCAAAAGCCATAGAAATATACCCGGTAAATCCACATTACAGCGGCAACGCCCAGTACGCCACAACAACCCATTAGAATACGGGTGCGGACACGCAGGATATCCACCACCCGAACCAACTGAATATTTTGCTGGGCAAGCGATTTGATCAATTCCGAAGACAGCAATACCTCTTTGTGCAGTTCCGTATTTTGCAATTCCAGCGCATGAACACGGGCATCAAGCGCCGCCAAGCTCTGGACTTGCGATGCCTCCGCTCCCACACCTTCATCGTCATGCCCCTGTATTGGTTTCCGCGCAATGACATTCCATAGCTTCTCCGCACCCTGAACAATATAGGGCGCCGCAGTCAGCACGTCACTCCATGGAATAATTTTGAATGCCGACAGTACGCTGATTGCCATATCGATTTCTCCTTAAACTATCTCCATCCATGCATTTCTGTGCGGGCTTTCACAGGCTGCAAATAAACCGGGGTTCCGAAAACAAACCGTAAGTTTTTATATGGAAATCCATAACGGTTTCATCTTCCTGACATGATACAAACATAGCATCTCTCTATGTGTGCCAATCAGAGGAGACAAGAATGCTGATCTGTAGTGAATGCCTGCACAAAAAATTTGTGTCTGCCGGGGATGCAGCCTATCGAGGCTCACCTCAACTCAAACATTACGCCACTTGCCAAATCTGCAAAGAGCGCACTTTGTGCCGTTGCGTATACACCCATCTTGTCAGAGAAAGAGTCAATACAGGCACGCCGAAGCAACTTGTTCAGCAGCACAACCCAAGGATCACTGGCAGTGACAGTATGAACGGAATGAGCCACGCAGCCTAACCTGGCAAATTCAATGATCCGGCAGTGACAGGTCCGACGTGCCCGGACAAGCCCAGCGCGGATATTCACGCGAAGTATCGATGCAACCGCCGTCGATATAGACGCCAGACGGCTCGCGTGGGCGCAGCATTATCTTGAGAATGTGTGCCACCTCAAGCGGGTCCTGCAATGAAGCATGCACCCGCTGCTCGACGACCGCCTCGTCAATCTTCAACTCGCCAACATGATCACGAAAGGTCGCATTGCGCCAATGAAACAGCTCCAGACACTTTGTCGTCAAAGTGTAAGGCTCAGCTCGTTTCCAGAAGTTGCTGAACTGTCCCGCGCCGAGATACAGTACCCAGGATCCCTCATAACCCGCCACGTCTGAGGAATGGTCATCAGGATTGCGGAACCATGTTCGATCTCCGGGAACGAAATATTTCAACGGCAAGGACTCGTCCATGGAGCCGTATTCGCGCAGGAAGACCTCATGAAATTCGCCCGACTTGATCGCTCTGCGCTCGCTCTGCTGCTGCAGGCGATGGAATAATTCCGGGTTGCACGTCATTGCTTCCTGAGCGATACCCAGCAAAATGACATACTCGGTGGCACGGTAGCATGAAAAAGAGTAGCACTTGCCTGACTCGTCAGGTTGCGTCGCTTTCTGCAATGCCGTAACCAGATGGCTGCCAGGCCGCAATGTGAATCCGCGATCCTCTGAATAGGTCCAGCAATCGGTCGGACGCTCAGCCTCGTTCGTGTCGAAAGCCAGCAGGGTTTTACGCGCAGCCACCACGATGTTTTTTCGGATACGAACCGCAGATGCGAGTTCGTCATAACCCGGAAACGAGAATGGTACTGGGCTCAACAGCATAGCCATCAGGATTTCTCGCTCCAGATCGTCGGCTTTGTTTTCGCTATCCCAACTCAGCGCCTGGCACAGCCCCATCGTATCCCAATCCGGCGCCCATTCCTTGGCCAATTCCGCATGTACCTGAAATTTGATGCGAAGTGATGTTGTATTCTCTGTGTCCTTGAATTGGACATACTGTGCAAGCCCCAGCATTTCGAGCTGAAGACGGAAATTGCGTGCGGCCATTTCCAAAACCGTTATTTCTGCTGCGTATATCTCTATCCCCATCGCATTCCCTTGCGTACAGTTCATATGATTTGAAGGGATGGGATATTACATCTATTTCATTGCACTGGCACCCCGCAAAACCGGCATGGAAACGTGGCGTAACCGACGTGATTCAAGTGACTAAATTTTTCAAATTCATTGAAAGTGAGCGGCCCGATAATGGTCACGGCAATCGTCTTCCACCACTCACCTTAATTTCCAGCCGATTTTTTTCAGCGAAACATGCCTGTTCCAAACAGTCCGATCAAACCGATAACGATCAGATAGATGGCTACGATGTAATTTAACAACCGTGGCATAACCAGAATCAGAATACCGGCAACCAGTGATACGAGGGGAGTAAGGGCCAAATGGAGATTCATGGGATATCCTTTATGTAATTAGCGTACAGGAATAGTTGATTCCGATGGATATGATGCATACCTGCCTCCGCATGGTAAACCGCCTTAATCTATCAAACCCGCTGTGAACACAGACTCGGTATGCATGGTACACCAAAGTTTTTGTCTCTATATACATTCATCACGGACTTTAAGAACCCGGCGCAAACCGGGCTTATTTTCCGAAATCCATAAATGGCTTCGTGGATAAATACACGATGACGACAATGGCTACCAAATAGATGATGAAGCGCAACGGGTTATCCTTGATTACGTCAATGACTGTACGCTGCTTGCCGGTTTTTTCCAGCGCTGCATAGGCTTGCTTCACTCGGGCCTGACGTTCATGCTGATAGGCTTCAATAACCGATCGTGCCTGATCCAGTTCGTGTTCATCATTCAGCCATATTGCCGGTGAAGAAATCCCCCAATTGCCTGCAGGCGTTTCATAAAAATCGATACCGCTTGATGTCAACAGGGTACGCACTTCTTCAGCCTCATCATCGGGGACGCCATTCAAGGCGAACAATCTGGCTGGCATGAATGACTCCTTGTAATTCAACAAGCATTTCTGGATGGAATCCGAGCAAGAAATATAACACGACATCTCAGCCATCCGCCCAAACTGACATGAGTCAACAATCATTCAAAGCACAATCCTTGCATTATTTTTTCTATCTGCTATACAGGTAATCCCATCATATTATTTTAAGGATGAATCATGATTCGTCGTACCGTTCTGGCCGTAATGCTTGCAGGAGTTTTCGCCGTTCCGGCTTTTGCCGCGAAGGAAATGCCCCTCACTATCAACCTCGGGGCGCAAAATGATTCCGGTGAAACGGGGACTGCCACACTGACTCCAGAAGGTCACAAAACCAAAGTTGTGATCGAATTGTCGAATACCCCAGCGGGTGTTGCCCAACCTGCGCATATTCATGAAGGCACCTGCGCCAACCTCGACAAGAAACCAAAATGGAAACTCGAGCCAGTAAAAGATGGCAAATCCACCACCATGGTGCCAGCCTCCCTGGAAACCATCGTGAAAGATAAAACTGCTATCAACGTACACAAGAGCCCTGAAGAAATCCAGGTTTACGTTGCCTGTGGCGACATCACTCATTCCAAGAAATAGCGCCAGCTGGCTGAACTGTGGCTGGTTTTTAGCTGCGTGTTGAATCAAGTTAATCGTTTACAACTCCAGTAAGATTCCGCCCGAACCTGGCATTATTTGATCCACAAGGTCGGGCGGTTTACTCTGATTCGTCCAGTTTATGCTGATCCCATCCCCAAGCTATTAGCGTGTGTTTCATCATCATGACGCACCGCAACTGCTGTAAAGCCGAGAAGGTAAATGGAAGCAGGTGACTGATCGTGGGACATAGGAAAAGCATGGCTGAAAGAATGAACTAGCGGCGTATCGAAGAACTCACGCTTCATTTAACAGAAAGGGGGTGCAATGCACCCCCTTTCTGTATTCAGGTCATTTATACTCAGAAGAAACCGGCAAGAGCATACGACGTTTTCTTGAACATCAAATCCTGTGCTTCGGACAATTCCAGATTGGATTTATTGGCCGTGGTAACAATACGGGTACGATATTCTTTATTGTCTGATGCCTCCGATACGCTCTGGGTGCTTGTCCCCCCATCCGATACCCTGGCACTCATCCTTGAATCCTTGCGCACCAAAACGCCTTTAGCTGCCTTTTCCTTTATCTGTACATCCGCGACCAGCATATAGGTCACATCCTGTACAAAAGCGTTGGCCGCGGTGGTGCCAAGCGCACCGATCACACCTCCAACGACTCCTCCGGTCCAGGTATGGCTTTGATACGCCCCAACCGCCATGCCGGCAGTAGCGCCAGCATTAACATCTCCGCGATAACCCTGCTTGAGTGCAATTTCCGCTGCGGTAGGACTGGCCTTTTCCAGCGTAACAACAAAAATATTCAGCTGGAATTGTGCCGCGTCGGGATCATCGGTAATAGTATAACCATTAGCATTACCAGCAAAAGATTCCTTTACGGAACGCGACATGGCATTGCGGTCGAATTCCATCACGCCGCTGCGAATATTGACATACACCGTACGTTTATGACGTTTGACGGCATCTACAAATATTGCCGAGCTGATTTTGGTTTGTACATCCAGATTTCGCTTGGCCACTGAAGTGTTCACTGCAGCACAACCACCCAGCGCTAAAACAATTCCGGCTGTGACCACAACGCTTGGCCATCGTGTATAAATTTTCACTATAAATTCCTCTGTAAAATACGGTTGCTAAAAAATGTTGGGGTTAATATCTGTAGTAAACACCGGGGTATGGATAGTAACGCCCGTAGTAATGGTGGTAATAACTGCAGTTGCGATATTCGAGCCAGGAATAACGCAACATGTCGTGGCAGGTATAACCGTCACGCCAGTGATCACCAGTATATTCCAGGGGCTTGATATGATTTTTGGATGCCTCTTTTATATAGGCATCCACCTTCGCGGGCTCTTCGGCAAAGAAGGGCTTTTCCATGACCTCTTTGTTTAACTGACTTTGCATCCGCTCTTTTTCTGCATCGTCTGCTTTGTCAGCCCAAGCCTGGGTAATCGTGCAACACAGTAATAGTCCACACGACAAACTCATCCCTATTCGCATTTCATTTTCCTTTCCATACACTTATCTCGTTTACAAATTGCAACCGGTTCCCGCGATTTCAGCCTGGTATTTTTCCTTGATTCTGGCGCGGATCAAAAACTCATACGATAGCCGGCTGTCACACCCCAGTTAGGATCGCCGCCCGTTGTACCGGCATTCACACCCACTGTCAGCAGGCTGCTGCGAGTCAGGCGATGATCGATATCCGCATTCATCCGTACCCAATTCTGACGCACCGATTGCCCTGCTACAGCCAAACTGTATAGGCCAGTCACCTGGATATTGGTACCTGTAGTGGATTCAAAACGATGTATCGCCTCAGCCGACAGCCTGAGATCAGTGTTAGAAGACAATTCCGATTTAGCCGCCAGACCAACGCGCAAATCGTTACTGTTGGATGGGCCATTACTGTATGCCACCGGAAAGCTGCCGCCCGTTTCGGTATAGGCATCCATTTTAATTTGCGACCAGGTATACGCTGTGTAGGGCGAGAGATTGAAACGGCCCAGCCTGGCCATATCCAACCAATCCAAACGAAGACGCACCGCTGTACTGGTAGCAGCGGTATTGCCGGTAGAGGTGTCTATCGTCGCGCCATTCTGGTAATTGCGTTTGATGTTGGCATCAAAATGGCCATAGTAAGCAGTGAGGCTGGCTTCAATACCATGATTAAAACGGTGATCGATTTCGGCAATCAGATACTGCCCATCGTATTTGGCACGACCTCCCATATCCAGGCTTTGTTGAGTCCATGCCTGCCCCACGCCCAAACCCACCCGTGTTGCGGCAAAGTCCTTGCATGCCCCCGCCTCGACCAATTGCATGTCGCTTTGACTGCTATCAAGATGGGCAGCATCAGTCGTTGCCCAGGCACAGGCACCATTCTCCGAACGCGCAAGACCGGAATCCATCAAGGTACGATGGTGCGCACCATTTAGCGTCAATCCCGGCAAACTTGTTCCCATGCGGGCGGTTGCATAACCCGTACTCACCACGCTTTGATTGAATTGCTGGACGACGATAAATCCACCAGTGTTGGTTACGGGTGCTGTTACGGGCGAAGTTGCAGGTGTATATCCGGATGAAACAAGTGGCACCAGCACACGTGCAATCCAGGCTTCCGGAGATCCGTTTCCTACGCCACCGCCGACGATTATGGTGCCATCCAGATTCGACCCGGTCGCTTGCAAAAGCGTAAATCCGATAGGTAAAGTAACGTTAGCCGCTGCCAGCCAGTCGGCCACTGATTGCATTCCTGTAGATTGCGACCAGCGGAAGGCCGTTCTCCCATAAATATTCGCGGCAGCGGAATAGCCAACAACCGTACTGCCATTCCCAGAAACTGCCGACGCGTAGCTGTTGCTATTTGCATTTGGGCCCAATGTCCCAAGGTCAACCATACCCGTATTGGTCCAGCGGAATGCGTGAGAAGCGGCATTATTGGCGGTATCGGCATTCCCCACCACTACGCTGCCGTCATTTGACATGGCCGTCACAAAACTATTGGAACCACCAAGTGTGCCAAGATTGGCAATACCGCCACTGGTCCAGCGAGCAGCGCGAAAAATCGCGGTAATTCCAGCCGTACCCCCCACTATGCTCGGACCAACGACGATTGCTGTAGGGCTATTGGCGACAGCCGCTGCCGATGTATCCGCAACACCCGCCACGACGCTACCGTCACTGGATATGGCGTAGGCATGGCTATTTGCGCCCCCTAACGTACCTAAATCCACCATGCCTGCATGGGTCCAACGGAAGCCATGCGAACCGCCATTGCCCGTCGTGGTGACCGACGCAGACCCGATCACCACACTGCCATCATCGGAGGTAGCGACAGCCTGGCTATTCCCGCCATCCACTAGAGCGCCGAGATCAATCATGCCGGTGCTGGTCCATCGAAACGCATGCGATGGCTGGTTGCCCGCCATGTCAGAATCTCCAACAACCGTATTTCCATCTCTGGATACACCGATAGCCGTACTACTCGTACCCCCGAGCGTGCCTAAATCAGCCATGCCTGCGCTGGTCCAGCGGAACGCGTGATAAACCAGGTCAGCCGTCGGTACAACCGGATCACGAAGCACACCGGCGCTTCCTACCACTACACCACCATCACTGGACAAACCGCCTAGAAACGCGTTATTTCCACCGAGCGTACCCAAATCAACTATTCCGGTACTGTTCCAACGAAATACGCGAAATGAATTTGCCCCTACCGCGCCAACGCTGCCGTCGCTGGAAACCATTCCGCCATAAGTATTCACACCTAGCGGGGTCAATGAATCAACCGCGAACGCGGATGTCGAAAAAATGCTGCTTAGCGCCAAAGCCAATGGCAAACAACGGGATGCCGGCTTTTTGCCAGCGAAAAAATTTGATTTTGACATGCTTGTTTTTTTAACCTTTAGATAGTGCGCGCGGGTTCATCACCCCGGCGCTGTAGGCAACAGCGTCGGCT
>JBDSHM010000466.1:0-8421 GCA_039918495.1 Sulfuriferula sp.
CAGCGAACCCACTTTGACCGGCGCAGCTGGCGGCACATAACCAATGGGCGTACCGTCATTGGCAGCATACACATCCCAGTTATTGGCTGAAGTCTTGACGTAGAAAGTCTGCAAGGTATGTGAATTACCCAGACTGTCATACACAGACACCGCTGTTGAGCTATTGTAGGTAGTCGGATCCGCCATATTGAATGGCGTGGTCACTGGCACCGTACTGCCCGAATCCAGATTCAAAACAGCATTTACTTTGGTTGTTGTTTTAGGGATGAGATCCGCGGTATTGATGTTCAAGTCCGTTGGTGCACCCGTCGCAAGCACGCCGGCGGTACTTACCCCATATCCGGTCAGCCGTGCACCAGTAGCATTGACGATATAACCGCCTTTGTCCAACTGAAACTGGCCGTTACGCGCATAGGAAATGGTGCCGTTGCTGCTCATACGAAAAAAACCGCCACCATTGATGGCAACGTCCAGCGGATTATTGGAAGCGGTAACGTTGCCCTGCGAAAACTGCTGGGCAACCACAGCGACCTTGGTACCAATGCCGACCTGGGAAGCCCCTGCACCGGTTAACGAGTTGGCATACACATCGGCAAATTGCGCTTCCGACTCTTTGAAACCAACCGTATTCGCATTGGCGACGTTATTGCCAATGACTTCCAGACTCTTCGATGCTGCATTCAAGCCACTTAAACCTTGCTGAAAACCCATTTCGCTCTCCTAAATATGTACTTGATGCTGGTTCAAAGAATCTGCCGGATATCGGCCAGATTAACCGGGCCGAGACTGGGCACATTCAACACCACACCCTGACCACTGTTTGCCACGCTTGCTACCTGACCAAATGCCAAAGCCGTGGCGCCTACTTTCTGCCCACCCTGTATTGCATCCACCGAGAAACTATATTGCCCGTTGGCGGCAGCTGCCCCGCTATCCGTCGTCCCGTCCCACTGCAAAGCCAGCATGCCTGCCTGCTGAGAACCCAAATCCATACTGCGAATCGCCATTCCGCTCGCATTTTTGATGGTGACTTTTACATCATCGGCTGACGTGTTTAGATCAATCCCGAATGGTGCCTGGCCGTTATTCAAATTCAGGCTGGATCCTGCCACCAACACGCCGTGACCGATCATGCTCGCAGCCTGTAACGTCTGGCTGGATTGATAACTGCCTATCAATGACTGCAGCGTTGCATTCATTTTCTCGATACCGGTCACGGTGGACAGCTGCGCGAGTTGGCTGGTCACCTGGGCGTTATCAAGCGGATTAAGCGGATCCTGATTTTTCATTTGGGTTACCAGCAGCTTCATGAATGTATCCTGTGCTGCTGCGGCAGTATTCTGGGTTGCAGCAGCAGCCGGATTCATGGCGGTCAGCAGGCTGGAGGAAACGGCATTATTCTGTACGGTACTCATTTAAATCTCCTTGGCTACTGGCCGATGGTGAGCGTTTTCAGCAGCATGGTTTTAGCCGCATTCATGGTGTCTACGTTGGTCTGATAGGAGCGCGAGGCGGAAATCATGTTGACCATTTCTTCTACGACGTTGACATTCGGCATGGCTACATAGCCTTTCTCGTCAGCAACGGGATTCTTCGGGTCGTATACCATTTTGGGTGGGGCAGTATCCTCGACCACACCCAACACTTTCACCCCGGTTGCCTGGGAACCAGCGACCGGTACCGCACTGAAAACCACCTGTTTGGCGCGATAAGGCTGGCCGGTGGAACTGGTAGTGCTATCTGCATTGGCAAGGTTACTGGCCGTGGTATTAAGGCGCTGCGACTGTGCGCTCATGGCAGAGCCGGCAACATTGAAAACATCGAATAACGACATAATTGATTACCCCTGTATTGCAGCCAGCAGACTTTTAATCTGCCCGCTGATCATGGTAAGGCTCGCCTCATAACGAATACCGTTGTCGGCAAATTGATTGCGTTCCGTATCCATCTCCACCGTATTACCATCTACGCTGCCTTGCTGGACGCTGCGATAAAGTAATGGCGTGCCGCTGGAATTAAGCGTGCCGGGCGCACTCAGATGAACCGCTGACGTTTTGTCCAGGGAAGGAGCCTGGCTCGCGGCAGGTGCCAGCGCATTTTGCATGGCAGAACGAAAATCAATATCGCGCGCCTTGTAGTTAGGCGTATCCGCATTGGCAATATTGGATGCCAGCAATTGCTGGCGCTGCGCACGCAGGTTGAGCGCGGTTTCCTGGAAACGCAGGTACTCGTCTAATTTTCCGATCATGGCAATCTCCGAAAATATATAGCTGGAGAAACAATATAGTCATCTGGCTTTTACAGTTTCACAGCTACGATCTTACGACTACATGCTCTTCGGCAATTGCCGGATAAGCACCCATATCCACAATCTATTCACCGCTTTGATTCAACGCTTACCGAATAAGATAGGCATGTGATCAATTTGCAGGCCATCGTCCATGAAAATCTTGCTCGCCTTACTACTGTTATCGCTCGCGCAAATTGCTGTTGCGCAAACCGACGATGGACGCCAGGATCCGGCGGCGCTTCGCCACGTTGCGGAACAGTTTTTGCAAGCACAAACACGCGGTCTTCCGGGCCATGTGAGCATCAGTGTCAACAAGCTGGACCCGCGCCTGGATCTGGCCTCCTGCGCGGCACCTCAGGCATTTATGCCTACCGGTAGCAAAATATGGGGGAAAACCACGGTGGGCATTCGTTGCACCGTACCTATGCCATGGACTGTCTACATTCAGGCTAAAGTCAGCGTGGTAGCCGCCTACATTGTGACTGCCGCACCGCTGGCCCAAGGCCAGATCGTCAGCGCAACCGATCTCGCTACCATGCAGGGTGACCTGACCACGCTACCCACGGGTATCGTTACCGATGCAGCGCTAGCGATAGGCCGCACGGTTACCATGTCGCTGCAGGCAGGAACAGCATTACGCCAGGATAGCCTGCGCAGTTTGCCTGCCGTGCAACAAGGGCAGACCGTACGCCTGGTATCGGTCGGACCTGGATTTCAAGTTTCATCGGAAGGCCAGGCGTTGACCAGTGCCAGTGAAGGCCAGCTTGTACAGGCCAGAACGCATGCCGGACAAATGATCAGGGGGATTGCCAAAGCCGGCGGCGTAGTAGAAGTGAGCTATTAGCCGGGAAAGCTGATAGATTCTGATTAGGCATTAAAGTTTGTACCTGCCTCGCCGATATAATGAGCACTGGCTCTGGCTTGATTGAGCCTCTAATCAGATAGAGATAACACAATGAAAATCAATGACTCGAAAAAGTCTATCAGCTTGCCACTTGGGCAAACGCCGGGTAACAAGGTCGATAAAGCCGGGACGGCACCCACACCCGCTGCGGGCTCAACCAAATCTTCCTCTACGTCAGCACAATTACAGTCTTTGCAAGGTGCAATTGCCAGCAGTGAAGTATTTGATGCGGGTAAAGTAGAAGCGATCAAATCGGCCATTGCCGATGGCAAATTCAAAGTCGATGCCGAGAAAGTAGCGGATGGCCTTCTGACCACCGTAAAAAACCTGTTACAAGCCCGTAAAAACTGAACCAGATCATGGAAACCAGCCTGATGGATCTCATTGAGCAAGAAAGCAAGGCAATGCAGCATTTGCTTGGACTTATCCAGCAGGAACAAACTTTGTTGGTCGAAGCCAAGGTCGACGAAATGCATGCCATCACCGTTGAAAAAGCCAGTGCCGTGGCTCGCATGACAGAATTGGTCAATACCCGCCTGCAAACGCTGACGGCAGCCGGTTATCCGCAAAGCAACGCCGGCATGCAGGCATGGTTATCCAGCCAAAAGGATGAAAACGCTGCTGAAACCTGGTCGAAACTGCTTGCATTGACCCACAATGTAAAAGAAGCCAATCGTATCAATGGCCTGCTGATCAATACTCACTTAACACGGAATCAAGTTGCACTGAATGTATTGCACGGCGCAGACCAGCGCAGTGGATTTTATGGCCCGGATGGGCAGTCAAAGATTTCAGTAGCGGCTCGTAATCGGGTTATCGGCTAATTTAATACCGGGTTAATGCTTGGCCAAGCAGGATCCGGATTTCCTGCGCAGCCCTGCTGCATGCGGCCTTGTTTGTCTATCCAGCTACAATACGTACTCACCTTCAAATTCATGCGCGCCGACTCAACTTCCCTGTCATTGTCAGCCAGTCCTGCCGCAAAGCGCGCTGCACTGTTACAAAAATTCAGCGATGATGCCAATCTGCCCGCCTTGGGGAGTGCCGTATCCAAAGTGGTGCAGCTCACTTCATCCGACGATCAAGCCTTGCAGGAACTGACCAATTTCGTCTTATCCGATGTTGCGCTGACTCAAAAAATACTGCGTCTATCCAATACGGTATCGTACCGAACCGCCTCCGGCCGAACGATCAGCACTATCACCAGTGCCATCTTCCTGCTGGGCTTTGACACCGTAAAAACGTGTGCATTGGCCATGTTGCTGGTGGATAGACTACCCGATACCAGCCATGCACAAAGCGTGCGTTTTGAACTGGCTCAAGCCCTGCGCGCCAGTGTCATGGGGCGCCAACTGGCACGCCGCAGCCACTTTCCGGATTCCGAGGAAGCGGCCATTACCGCCCTCTTCAAAAATCTGGGTCAGCTATTGGTCGCTTCACATGATCATGACGTCTACAACGAAATCAACGTTTTGACGCATGGTGCCAACCTCACCCCGGCAAAAGCATCGCTCCAGGTATTAGGCTGCAGTTTCGACCAGCTCGCCGTCACCGTGCTACAGGACTGGAAAATTTCCGACACGCTCATTCAAGCCCTGACTCCGCTTTGCAGCCGGGTTGAGAAATCCCCTGCGAATCGCCAGGAATGGATGTCTCTGGTGGGATCATTCAGTGCGGAAGCTGCCCGATTGATGCCACATACCAATGACGCAAAACAGCTTTCAGACAACCAAACCCTGCTGGCACGTTTTGGCACCGCACTCAATCTCGACAAGGAACAAATCGACCAGCTGTTTGCCGTGACAATCAATGAAACCCACGTTCTGCTGGATAGCCTGGGCCTGCTCCCCCAGCCGGACAAACCCGCTGAATTGCCCGACGAATCGGACGCAAGCGCGCAAAATCTGCTTACTGATTTTTTGATGGTCACCCCGGAATCCGACTCCCCGCCCATCATGACCTGCCACCCCAGCGGAAAACCCATTAATGCACATGCGCTATTGCTGACGGGAGTACAGGACGTGACGCAGATGATGGGCTCCGGGCATGGCAAACTGAACGAATTGATCATGCAGGTGTTGGAAACACTATATCAAGGCATGGGATTTCGTTTCGCCACACTGTGCATGAAGGATCTCAAAACCGAGCAATATCGCGCGCGCGTTGCAATCGGAGAAAGCCACTCCGTACGTCAGGCCGGTTTCCGATTTTCCACCACCTGTACTCACGATATATTTCATCTGGCCATTAAAAACAATGCCGATTTGATGATTGCCGATGCAACGGCGGCCAAAATTCATCCGCTTATCCCGGCCTGGCATCGTCAATTACTGCCGAATACGCAAAGCTTTATTATCCTGCCCTTGGTGATCCAGGAAAAAATCCTTGGTTTGCTCTATGCAGACCGATCCCTGCCAGCACCGGAAGGCGTTTCAGCAGATGAAACCGCGCTGATTAAAACCTTGAAAGGCTTATTGCTGGCCGCCCTCAACTCACATTGAACGTGCAAAAAATCTATCTTTTCCTGATAGAGTAAGTACTTTTAGTACCCGTAATTTACCTAACAATCACGGGGATGGGTGATGATGACTGGATAATCAATCCCGAATTAACCAGACACTTGAGAGTGTTTATTTGGTGGGCGGTGCAAGGTTTGAACTTGCGACCCCTGCCATGTGAAACCTTTACTCTGTAAATTAGTATTTTATAATCATCATGTTGCGCCATCCGTCTCCGCGTAATGACGACTCTGAATGACACGAAGACTCACATATTGACCCGTGACCGTCACGATTTAGTCACGTTTCATTTAAGGAGAACGTTATGCAAACAAATTCTGGGATATATCTCCTTTTCCATATCATAATAACCGGACGCAGAATCATGTATGTCCCAAAAATTCAGCGATATGAGACTACATGGCAACTGTCTCTGTATTAATAAATGTCCGGGCCCAACGGTCTCTTGATTAACTGTTAGATCCCGTATGCAACTTGAATCGCCCCGCCTTTCCTAGACACTTCATGAGCCTTAAACTGAGGTCCACCAGGAGGTGTCATGAGCAAGCAACAGCGTTACACAGAAGAGTTCAAAATTGAGGCCGTCAAACAGGTGACTGAGCGGCACCATCCGGTTGCCGAAGTAGCGGACCGGCTTGGGGTTTCCGGTCATAGTCTCTATGCCTGGATCAAACGCTACAACACACCAGAAGCCGAGCTTCAGCAGGGTGCCAGCCAACCAGCCGAGATTCGCCGCCTCAAGGCCGAGCTGCGCCGGGTTACCGATGAGCGCGATATCTTAAAAAAGGCCGCCGCGTACTTTGCCAAACTGTCCGGGTAAGGTACGCATTCATTCGGGATCATGAGTCTGCGCATCCTGTTCGGCGGCTGTGCCGCATGATGGCCGTGCATCCCAGCGGCTATTACGCCTGGCAGCATAACCCATCCTCAGCACGAGCCAAGGCAGATCAGCGACTCCTGGGTTTGATCAAGCAGTCCTGGCTGGAGAGTGGTGGCGTCTATGGCTATCGCAAGATCAAGGACGATCTGCGGGATCTGGGCGAAGCCTGTGGCAAACATCGCGTAGCCAGACTGATGCGGCTGGCCAGCTTGCGCTCCCAGACCGGTTATCATCGTCGTTCCGGCCATTACGGCGGCCGTCCGGACGTTATTGCACCGAATCATCTGGCGCGGCAGTTCAATGTCACTGAGCCGAATAAAGTCTGGGTGACCGACATCACCTATATTCGCACGCATGAAGGTTGGCTGTATCTGGCAGCCGTGCTGGACCTGTTTTCGCGTCAGGTTGTGGGCTGGTCGATGGGGCCCAGGATCGATCGGGAGTTAGCCCTCAATGCCTTACTCATGGCGGTAGGTCGGCGACGTCCCGAGCGGGAAGTGTTGGTGCATTCTGATCAAGGTAGCCAGTTCAGCAGCCACGACTGGCAAGACTTTCTGCGCGCGCACAATCTGAAGCCGAGCATGAGTCGGCGCGGTAACTGCCACGACAATGCAGTAGCGGAGAGCTTCTTTCAATTGCTCAAGCGCGAGCGGATCAAGCGCAAGACCTACGCTGATCGGGAGGCGGCACGGCAGGATGTCTTTCATTACATCGAGATGTTCTACAATCCAAAACGCCGGCATAGTTTCAGTAAGGGGCTATCACCGGTAGAGTACGAACGGCAGTATTTCGAGCGGCTCCAAAGTGTCTAATGAAGCCGGGGCGATTCACTCCTCTTGGGTTTGTCTTGGATAAATTTCGTGAACACTACCAATCCCTTGAGCATCCGGATACCCTGGTTGTTCCTTACATTCTTACTTGTGCCGCCTACCTTGAGGCAAAACTAAACGACTCCTTGTTCAGCTATTCCATACAAAAGCACGGTGAAGATGTGGCTGAAGCAATGATTTCTTTGGCACTACCAAAAAAACTGAGTGTGGACTTCCCCCACTTACCATTGGCCCGTTAGTCGGTTCGCGTGGTCTTACCGCCAAGGGTCCATTTTCTGCAAAGGCAGTTTATGCTGGAAACATCGTTGGTGCTCTTGGCTCTTTGGTTGGTTCGTTCCTGTTGCTTTACGCTGCGTTTGTGTCGCTGTAAGTGCAAGACGCCCAATAACTGTTGGGCAGAATGAACCGAGGAAATGTTGAGGATCGTTAGAAGATGAAAAAGATCGAATACACGAAGCCAATCTATACGTATGAAATCGATGCTGGTCAGCACGTCAGCAACATTGCGTATATTCAGTGGATGGAAGTAGGTCGTCTCAGACTGTTGGAAGAAGTAGGCCTTCCCATCCATGAGATCAAAACGAAAGGGTTTGTTCCTGCGCTGGTTCGTACGGAGATCAACTACAAGAAGCCCTTGCTTATCGGTGATTAAGTTAGGGTGGTGCTGTGGTTGTCTGAGCTGAGAAGCGTATCGGCAAATATGCGCTTCGAGTTTTACAACCAGCACAATGAACTCGTGGCAACAGGAGAGCAGGCAGGACTATTTATTGGTCTGGAAAGCCAGCGGCCTCACAAGCTGTCGGAGCAGGATCGAGAGCGGTTCGAACCATACGTGGCTGGGGAGGAGAACTGAATGGGTCGTTTCCGGGAGGCTAATGTTGTGGTTGCAGCTGTCACGGCGAGCATTTTAAAGTGGCTCTATATCGAGGAATGGCCAACAAGGTGTTCAAGCCGCTCGCTGCGCTCACTTGGACACCCAGTATTCCGCGCCTTTTTGC
>JBDSHM010000467.1:0-3315 GCA_039918495.1 Sulfuriferula sp.
CTTTACCCACTACGAAGTCGAAGTCCATCTCGACGACTGGGTGGCATGGGCACACACGGCCTCCATGGATGAACGCCTGATCGGCTTTCTGCGCTTTCGTCCGGACCTGTTGTTCAGCTTTAATCCGGCACACAATCCGGTCGCTTTTCCGAGCCCGCGCTCTTGGGAATATGCCCATCGCGCGCTGCAAAAATTTCGCGACACGCCCGATCTGATGCTGGATGCATTGCAAGCCTGTGTGGGGCAGGCTGCCGGCGTGGAGTTCAAAACCTTCATCGACAACATGACGCGCCTGCCCGATATTGAAGCCATTCTCGCCGGGCAGCCTGCCGACGTGCCGGAAGGCATCGACCTGCAATACGGCGTTGCCGCCGCACTGGTTCGACGGGCGGTACTGGCACGCGAAACCCTGGAAGCCACACGTGTCTTCGGCAATATTCTCGACTATGCGCGTCGCTTCCCGCAACGGGAAATGGGCGTGATGCTGGTCACCGATATGCACCGCTCAATCGGCAAACCGCTGTTTGCCGTACCGGAATTCGAAGACTGGGCTAACACCATCACCGACTTGATGCTCTATGACCTGCAATGGTCGCCGATGCGCTAAAACGGAAAGCGACTCTTGAATCTGTCCACACACACTGCCGACGAAATCGCGACCAAGCTCTCTGCCGCCCGCACCCGGCTGATTCTCGAGCGTCCATTTCTGGGTGCTTTGGTAATGCACCTGCCATTACAAGCCGTGGATGCCAAAATCTGCGATAGCGTTGCTACCGATGCACGCGCGTTTTATTACAATCCGGCTTATATTGAACGACTGTCACTGGCGCAGACCCAGTTTGTTCTCGCTCATGAGGCGCTGCATTGCGCGCTCGGCCATTTCGCGCGGCGTTCACACCGCGTCATACAGCGCTGGAATATCGCTTGCGATCATGCCGTCAATTTGCTGTTATTGAGCGAAGGCTTGCGATCGCCGCCCAACATCCTCGCCAATGACGAATACAGCGGGTTATCCGCCGAAGAAATCTACCCGCTGATCCCCGAAGACAGCAGCGAGCAAACGCTGGACAAACATCTGTTCGACCAGAGCGAAAATGAGCACGGTGAGCAGGATAACGACCAGACCCAACAGGAATCTGCTGACAGCGCTGATGACAACCAGGGTGCAGGCGACGATCAGCAAGAAGAAGGCCACAGCGAACAAAAGCAGGACACCCATCGACCCGCTCCCGGTGGCGACGGCAGCAATCCAGAACAACCCCAACCGCGCGCCAAATCCAGTCCGCGCGGTGGTCCCGGCATGGACGACATGACCCCTACCCAGCGCGAAGAACTGGCTCAACAGTGGCGTGGTCATCTGGCCTCTGCCGCACAACAGGCGCACATGGCCGGCCGGCTGGGTGAATCCTGGCTACGGCTGGTTGATGGCCTCATCTCACCCCGGCTACCATGGCGCGTGTTGCTGGCGCGTTATCTGATGAATTCGGCACGGGAAGACTATAGCTTTCAGCGCGCATCAAGACGCGAAAGCGCTGCCATGTTGCCCCGTCTATACAGCCAGCGCATCCAGTTGATTGCCGTGCTCGACACGAGCGGCTCGATCGCCGATGCAGAGATGCATGAATTCGCCGCCGAGATCGATGCATTGAAATGCCAGGTGAATGCTCAGGTGACTCTGCATGCCTGCGACGAGCGCTTGGCCGAAGCGGGCCCCTGGCGTTTTGAGCCGTGGGAATCGGTTACCTTGCCGGACGGCTTTTCCGGGGGAGGTGGGACGGATTTTCGTCCGCTGTTTGAATGGGTTGCCACCGAGCAATTGCGCCCGGACTTGCTGGTTTATTTCACCGATGCCGAAGGTGAATTTCCGGAATACCCGCCTGATTATCCGGTGCTATGGCTGGTCAAGGGCAAAGCGCCAGTACCATGGGGCGAACGGGTACAATTGAACTGATCGCTCACCTGATTCAAACACCATGCAAATTTTTTCTGTAATCGCATCGCCAATTTTTTGAAAGTCTTCAACGCATGAATCTCGGCACTCCACTTTTCCCATCAGCCACCCGCGTCATGTTTCTCGGTAGCGGCGAGCTCGGCAAGGAAGTCATCATCGCCCTGCAACGCCTTGGTGTAGAAACCATTGCCGTGGATCGCTATGTCAACGCCCCCGGTCACCAGGTCGCTCATCGATCCCATGTGATCGACATGACCGACCCCGCAGCCTTACGCGCCCTGGTCGAGCTGGAACGTCCTCATCTGGTCGTGCCGGAAATCGAAGCCATCGCTACCGATGCACTCATAGAAATCGAGCGTAGCGGGTTATGTGAGGTTATTCCCACTGCCCGTGCCGCACAGCTCACCATGCATCGTGAAGGCATTCGCCGTCTGGCTGCCGA
Source organism: Sulfuriferula sp. (assembly GCA_039918495.1). Classification (GTDB taxonomy): domain Bacteria; phylum Pseudomonadota; class Gammaproteobacteria; order Burkholderiales; family Sulfuriferulaceae; genus Sulfuriferula. Next base: position 2,394 of record JBDSHM010000467.1, read on the forward strand.
AGAATTGGGCTTGCCGACATCGCCTTACTGCTTTGCCAATAGCGTCACCGAATTGCAGGCAGCGATTGATGATGGCATCGGCTATCCGTGTGTCGTCAAGCCAGTCATGTCATCCTCCGGCAAAGGCCAGAGCAAACTGGATGGCCCAGCCGATGTAACAGGCTCCTGGGAGGCAGCTGCCAGCGGCAGTCGCGTAAATCAGGGCCGGGTAATCGTAGAAGGTTTTATTGATTTCGATTACGAAATTACCCTGCTCACAGTACGCGCCCGGAATGTATCCGGTCAGATAGAAACTTATTTCTGCGAACCCATCGGACACCTGCAAGTGAAGGGCGACTATGTCGAATCCTGGCAACCTCAGGCGATGTCAGCCACAGCATTGCTGGGCGCTCAAACAATCGCAAAAAAAATCACCGACAAACTCGGTGGGCGCGGTATTTTCGGGGTGGAACTGTTCATCAAAGGCGATCAGGTGTGGTTCTCGGAAGTGTCGCCGCGTCCGCACGACACTGGCATGGTGACCATGTGTAGCCAGTATCAAAGCGAATTCGAGTTGCATGCCCGCGCCATTCTCGGTCTTCCGGTTGACACGCGGCTGCGCGAAGCAGGTGCTTCGGCCGTGATTTATGGCGGCATGAATGCCAGCGGCATCACGTTTGACGGCGTTGCCGAAGCACTCGCGGTACCACGTTCCGATATCCGTCTGTTTGGCAAACCAGAGGCATTCATGCGGCGACGCATGGGCGTGGCCTTGGCCTGCGCAGAGACCACTGACATCGCCCGTGACCGCGCAAAATTGGCTGCCAGCCGAATTAAACCCAGGGCAGATCGATAAACTTTTCGATCTGCAACTAAAACATTTCTGCCGTTGTAAAACACTGACACATTTATTCAACCCAACAAAAAAGGCGCTGAATGCGCC
>JBDSHM010000468.1:0-2510 GCA_039918495.1 Sulfuriferula sp.
CGAATCCTGCTGACGCTTGCTACGGGCACCGGCAAAACGTCTATCGCATTTCAAATCGCCTGGAAACTGTTTCAGGCACGCTGGAATCTGGCTGAATCCAAAGCGACTGCCGAGCCGTCGCGGCGGCCGCGTATCCTTTTACTGGCAGACCGGAATACGCTCGCCACGCAAGCCTATAACGATTTCACCGCGTTTGCGGCTTTCCCGGACGATGCTCTGACGCGCGTCAATCCGGCATCCATCCGCCAGAAAGGCAGGGTGCCCACGAATGCGAGCATCTTCTTCACCATCTTTCAGACCTTCATGAGCGGGCCGCTCAGGGATGGCCATCCGTCGCCCTACTTCGGCGAATATCCGCCGGATTTCTTCGATTTCATCGTCATCGATGAGTGCCATCGCGGCGGCGCCAACGACGAGAGCAACTGGCGCGGCATTCTCGAATATTTCGCCCCGGCCGTGCAACTGGGCCTGACCGCCACGCCGCGCCGCCGCGACAATGTGGACACCTACGCTTACTTCGGCGAACCGGTGTATACCTATTCGCTCAAGGAAGGCATCAACGACGGCTACCTGACGCCGTTCCGGGTGAAGCAGATCGCCACGACGCTGGACGAGTATGTATATACGCCCGACGACACTTTGGTGGAAGGCGAGATCGAAGCCGGCAAGCGCTACACGGAGCCCGATTTCAACAAGCTCATCGAGATCATGGAGCGGGAGAAAAAGCGCGTCGAGATTTTCATGGCACAGATCGATCAACGCGAGAAGACGCTGGTGTTCTGCGCCACGCAGGAACACGCGCTGGCGGTGCGCGACCTGATCAATCAGCTGAAGACCAGCCGCGACCCGAATTACTGCCAGCGGGTAACGGCCGACGACGGCGCGCTGGGCGATACGCATCTGGCGGATTTTCGGGACAACGAGAAAACCATCCCGACCATCCTGACCACCTCGCAAAAACTTTCGACCGGCGTGGACGCGCGCAACGTGCGCAATATCGTGCTGCTGCGGCCGGTCAATTCGATGATTGAATTCAAGCAGATCATCGGGCGCGGCACACGGCTGTACGATGGCAAGGACTACTTTACGATCTACGATTTTGTGAAGGCGCATCATCATTTCAGCGACCCAGAATGGGATGGCGAGCCGCTTGAGCCGGAACCGGGGGAGCCGCGTCCGGCACCCTCACCGGCAACGCCGAACGAAGTCCGCGAACCCGCAGCCGAGTACAGCAAACGCCAGCAGATCAGGATCAGTCTCGCCGACGGCAAGGCAAGAACCATCCAGCACATGATGGTAACGAGCTTCTGGCACCCGGACGGCACGCCGATGTCGGCGCAGCAGTTCATGGAAACGATGTTCGGAAAATTGCCGGCATTTTTCAAGGACGAAGACGAATTGCGCGCGTTGTGGAGCGCACCGGATACGCGCAGGAAATTGCTGGAGGGACTCGCCGAAAAAGGCTTCGGCAGGGATCAGCTGGCAGAGATGCAGAAGATCATCGACGCCGAGAAGAGCGACCTGTTCGACGTGCTGGCCCATGTGGCTTATGCCCTGACGCCGCTCACCCGCGCGGAACGCGCCGCCGGTGCAACCGAAATGATCAGCGCGCATTTCAACAGCAGCCAGCAGGCTTTTCTCGACTTTGTGCTATCGCATTACATCCGTGTCGGCGTGGAAGAACTCGACCCGGCCAAACTGACGCCATTGCTGCGCCTGAAGTACCATGACTCGATTGCCGACGCCGTGGCTGATCTCGGCCGACCGGATGAGATCGGCCAGGTATTCAGCAGTTTCCAGAAGTACCTGTATCAATCACAGGCTGCGGTATGACGCAGCAACCGGGTACCTCCAGATCAATTGATAAATCGGTTGCACTGCGCAAGCCATCACCGCATGATTTATTGTGAAACGCGTGCCACATCAACACCAATTCCCATTCATTATCCCCATCTGGAAAGGCCTGAATGATGACGACCTGCGCCCACATTGAGTTAATGGCTTCGTACAACCAATGGATGAATTTTAGGCTGTATGAAGCAGCAGGAAGGCTCTCTCCGCAAGCGCTTGCGGCGGATAGAAAGGCATTCTTTGGCTCCTTGCTAGGCACCTTGAATCACATTGTGGTGGGCGACACCCTCTGGTTAAAACGCTTCGCTACGCATCCGGCCAATTTTACGACGCTCGATCCAATTCGGCTTTTGCCTGATCCATCTTCGTTGGATGGGTTGTTGTTCACTGATATCGACGCATTATTCACCCGTCGCAAAATGCTGGATGAAATGATCGTGCAATGGACCGCTACTCTGACCGATGAAAATCTGACCTCAGTTCTACGCTACACCAGCATGAAAGGCGTCGCCGCGCGAAAACCGTTTTCGCAATTGATCCTGCATTTTTTCAATCACCAGACGCATCACCGGGGCCAGGCCAGCACGCTATTATTCCAGGCAGGCATCGATATCGGCGTGACGGATCTGCTTGCATTGATTGCTGAAGAAATCAACGGC
>JBDSHM010000469.1:0-7395 GCA_039918495.1 Sulfuriferula sp.
AGCGCGTCACGGCAGGCGCCACATACATCTGGCCGAAAAGCACGGGCGCGGTGATGGTGAGCTGGCCGCTGGGCTCTACTGCGTCTGTGGTCAAGGCCGATTCGGCATCCTTGACGGCCGCCAGCAACTGACGGCAGCTTTCGATGTAATGACGGCCTTCTTCGGTGAGCGAGATGCGTCGCGTGGTGCGATTGAACAGGCGGATGCCCAAATGCGCTTCCAGTGCCGCCAGGGTGCGCACTATGGCGGGTGGCGAAGAATCCAGCACTGCGGCGGCAGCCGTCAGGCTGCCTTCATCGGCAATGCTGACAACGGTTTGCATGGCTTTGAGTTTGTCCATGCGCCGTATTATTCCACTTAATGGATTAGTCTTGTGCAAAACAGGGTATTTATTCATCAAGTGAAGGCAGTCACAATGCACTCGGCCATTGTCCAATGTCAAAAAGGAGTTTCTTGTGAATACCTCTGCCGCCTATCCCGCTCAACCCATCAAGCTTCACCGTTTCTTTCTCTCCGGCCATTGCCATCGGGTCGAGTTGTTTCTGTCGTTGCTCAAGCTGCCTTATGAGCTGGTCGATGTGGATCTCGCCGCCAAGGCACACAAGCAGCCCGCGTTTCTGGCCATGAACCTGTTCGGCCAGGTTCCGGTGATCCAGGATGGCGAGACCACCCTGGCCGATTCGAATGCGATTCTGGTCTATCTGGCGAGCAAGTATGACGCTGGCCAGTGGCTCCCACGCGATCCGGTCGCTGCCGCAATCGTGCAGCGTTGGCTTTCCGTGGCAGCCGGGCCGCTTGCATTTGGACCAGCGACGGCCCGGCTGGCAACGCTTTTCAAGGCGCCCGTCAATGCTGAAGAAGCCATTGCACGAGCCAACAATCTGTTTGCCGTGATGGAGACTGAACTGAAAACTTCACCATTCCTGGCGGGCAACACACCCACCATCGCGGATATCACCAACTACACTTACATTGCCCACGCACCGGAAGGCGACGTCTCACTCGATCCCTATCCCAGTCTGCGCAGCTGGTTGCAACGCATCGAGGCATTGCCGGGCTTTGTGCCCATGGCGACATCCAGGGTTGGGTTGGCAGCCTGAGATGACAGCGTCGGATGATCTGCAGGCGTTTCACGAAGGCGAACGCCTGGTGCAAGCGCGTGCGGGGGTGCGTGACCGCATGGCTGCACTCGGGGAACACGTGATACGCGCTTCCATGCCTGAACAGCATCGGACGTTTTTTGCCCAACTGCCATTCGTTATCGTTGGCAGTGTGGATGCCGAGGGTCAGCCCTGGGCCTCCATACTGACCAATCCGCCTGGGTTTATCAGCAGCCCCGATGCGCGCCATCTTCTGGTTCGTGCCCGACCCGCCGCCGCTGATCCGCTACACGAGACGCTTATCACCGGCGCCGGCATTGCATTGCTGGGGATAGAGCAACCTACGCGTCGCCGCAATCGCATGAACGGCATCGTCGAGCGCATTGACGAAGATGGTCTTCTGATAGGCGTACAACAAAGCTTCGGAAATTGCCCAAAATACATACAGGCACGTCAGGTGGAATATTTGAATATCGACAGCATCGGCACGGTTCATTCCGCCACTGAACTGAATGAACTCACCCGGCAAATAGTCTTGCGCGCGGACACGCTATTTATCGCCACCGCCCACCCCGGCTCCAATCATGGAACCACGCGATCACACGGGGTGGATGTGTCGCACCGGGGAGGCAAGCCCAGGTTTGTGCGCGCAGATAGGGACAACATGTTGACCATTCCTGATTTCACCGGCAACCGCTTCTTCAACACGCTCGGCAACATCGTGCTGAATCCGCGCGCGGGCTTGCTGTTCATCGATTTTGAAACGGGCGACCTGCTGTACATCGCGGCCGATGCCGAAATTATTTTCGATAGCCCTGAACTGGATGCTTTTGCGGGTGCGGAACGCCTGCTGCGACTAAAGATCCGGCACGTCCGGCATGTTGTCGCTTCGCTGCCCCTGCGCTGGAGTGGTCAAACGCAGACATCGCCTTTTCTAGCGAACACAGGATGCTGGATGCACACTTGAACACGCCCCCAATCTGCTAAAGGAGAAAACCATGAGTGCGCACCAAGAAGTTCGGCCACCCATCCCCCCGTTCACAAGAGAGACGGCTATCCAGAAAGTTCGTCTGGCCGAAGATGGATGGAACAGCCGCGACCCTGCGCGAGTGTCGATGGCTTACACGTCCGACAGCCAGTGGCGCAACCGTACAGAGTTTCCTCGAGGCCGAACAGAAATCGTCCAATTCCTCGCCCGTAAATGGGCAAAAGAAATCGACTACCGTTTGATCAAGGAGCTATGGGTTTTTGAAGACAAGCGCATCGCCGTCCGCTTCGCCTATGAATGGCACGACGACGTAGGCAGCTGGTTCCGTTCCTACGGTAACGAAAACTGGGCGTTCGATGAAAATGGGTTGATGCTGCATCGCTTTGCCAGCATCAATGACCTGTCGATCAAGGAAGCCGGCCGGAAATTTCACTGGCCACTGGGGCGGCGCCCTGATGATCATCCTGGGTTGAACGAACTGGGTTTATAGGTGATTTGACTTGTCTTAAACTTTTGGAAGAATTAGGACAATTGATAGACTGATCAGCCTTCAGTTTTTCCCCCGCACTGCTTGCCACGCGACTGATGCGAAGCACTATCCGCCCGGTTTTTACTCAGTTTTTGCGTCAGCCGGCCGAGCGGAACGGATCAATATCACGGTCTGTTAAAATAGAAATTCGCCCTCTTCCCGTTCAACCTGTTCCCATGGATATGAAAGCATTATCGGAAAAAATGGGACTCTCTTTTCTGGCAGAGCCTTGGCTGCTGCAAGTCGTTCTGGTTGTTCTGGTCGTCGTACTGGCCAACATCGTTTCCCAATTCTTACTGCGCTATGCGGGGAAGATGGTGCGCTTGACCAGCAGCCCTTGGGATGATGCGTTGATCCAGGCGGCCAAACGGCCGGTACCCATTGTCATCTGGCTGGTAGGTATTGCCTTTGCGGCCAGCATCATGGGCAAGGAAACCCACGCAGCAATTTTTGATGCGGTGCCTGCAGTGCGCAATATCGGTGTGGTTATTTGTCTGGCCTGGTTCCTGATCCGGTTCATTCGCAACGCCACCAACAATGTCGTCGCAATGCACAGGGAAAAAAGCGAGGAAATGGATTCCACCACCATTGACGCGCTGTCGAAACTGGCGCGCCTGACGGTGATCATCACCGCCTCGCTGGTGGCGATGCAAACCCTCGGTTTCAGTATTACAGGGGTACTGACCGCTGGCGGGATCAGCGGGATCGCCATCGGTTTCGCTGCCAAGGATTTGCTGGCTAATTTTTTCGGCGGCCTCACTATCTATCTGGACCGCCCATTCAGCGTGGGGGACTGGATCCGTTCACCGGACAAGGATATCGAAGGCACTGTGGAATGCATCAGTTGGCGCCACACCCGTGTGCGCGGTTTCAACAAGAATCCGTTGTATGTGCCCAATGCCCTGTTCACCACTATCATTGTGGAAAACCCCTCGCGCATGTCGCATCGCCGTATCAGGGAAACAATCGGCATACGCTACGAAGACATCGCCAAGATGGGCAGCATTATCACCGACGTAAAAACCATGCTGGAGCATCACCCGGAGATCGATGCAACGCAGACGCTGATCGTCAACTTCACGGCCTTTGGTCCGTCGTCGCTGGATTTTTTTATTTACACCTTTACCAAAACGACCGTCTGGGTTCACTACCATGAAGTGAAACAGGACGTGCTGCTGAAGGTGGCCGAGATTATTGACCGGCATGGGGCGCAGATCGCTTTCCCCACCCGCACCCTACATCTCGAGACAACCACCCCGGCGCCGAACGAACAATAAATGTTATTTCAATAACGATCCGCGCCGGGTCAACTACACCAGCGCCGATGCAGGCATATCCTCATCAATAATGTTCGCGGCTGTGTGGCTACCTGCCTCGATAGCCGCGAGCGGATCAGCACCCAGCGTGCCGATAAAGTCGCGCCATGACTCGGGGTCATTCAGCCTGTCGAGTTGCGCCTGTGCATAGTCAATGCGTACATCAAGATTCAGGCGGCGCGCTTCGTCGAGATTGCGCGGATTGTCTCTGAAACGCACGAGCTCATTCAGATTGCGTATCCATAATAGATGATCGCGCTCACGTTTGACCTGCAAACGCTGGCGATACCAATCGGATTCGAGCAGCGTTTCACGCGTGAACATGGCGCGAATCGCCGGTGCGTGCGCATCCATACCAAGATATTGCCCATATGCCATGATGGATAACAGTGCCTTCAGCGGCGGGCAGGCTTCCTCAATACTGCCATCTTCGAAATAGCGCGTTGCAACACGCTGCTGGGCTTCGACAATATTATGAATGCCATCCACGAATACCGACATATCCTGAACCTCAGGCTTGAGAATAGCCTCGGAAAAGACAGCGCGCGGATTGTCGAATATTTTGCCCATGAAATGCGCAACGAAACGTTCGGTGATGCGATAACCCAGTCTGCTTGCCAGCACACGCTGGCCGTCGAAATCGAAATCCTCCAGTGCTTCCATATAGCCTTGCTCGATTAGCCAGGGCGCTTGGCGCTCTTCCGGTAATAGGCGTGACCAGATTTCAGGCACCAGCAAACTGATGTCGTGATCCACGCGCACCTGCGGGCCGACATGCCCTGCCGAAGTGGAAAACCCGGCGTGCCCGGTCAGGATCATCGATACCAGTGCATTATTAAGGTCGGCGGTGGGACGCAGTGCGTTAAACGGCCCCTTGGTGAGCGCGCCTTCCGAACCTGCTCCCGTCGTGGAAGGCGATTTTCCCGTCAACGAACAGATATAGTCCATGAACAGTTCCGGCAACGCCTGGTAATGAATAGGGTTGTACACCGCCAGAGAACGGATGCCTGTCTCGGGCGGATTATTGCGCCGTCCGGACAATACTGCATCCACACTCACGCATACTGCCGCATCGGCAGGCAATTTGCGGTGGAGGCGCATGCCCATTTCCGCCGCATACTTGCGGATCGGATTGGCAATGTCCGGCCGTAATTGCAAATAGCGCGCATTCTTCGACGGTTTGCCGTCCACCAAACGCGGGCGCGCAGAGGAAACCACGATCTGCGCGTCACGCGCAGCTTCCATCAGCAAATCACGCATGGGAGGTGTGTAACCATTCAGGCTCATGACATCTTCGACCTCAGCAGTAAGTGCCGCCCCGCTCAATGGCTCATAGTTGGCAAGGAAGTTGCCGGGCTGGGCCATATCCGTTTCGGTCTGTTTGTCGTAGCCGGGAACCACCGCATCATCGGGACGCTGGAACAGCCGCAGCTCGCAGTTGTACGTAAGCTTCACGCTGCTGGCCGGATCCAGCCCCGGTTTGCAACCGGTAAGCTTTGCCACCGGCGCGACGACTGAGGCAGTGATGTCGTCTTCCATCTGCACTTTTTCTGCAGGAATGAAATCCTGGCGCAGTTTGAAAGTGCGCCACTGCTCTTCCGCATCGAAACCCACACGCAAATAGCTGGCGACAATACGCCGACCGAACATCTTGAGCTCGTGGCCGGGCGCACCATCCACCACGTCGACGGTTAGTTGTTCATCCCAGTGCTCATCCCAGCCAGGGCGATAGAAGCGCTTGATCAGGAACACCAGCGCGAGAATGCGGGGCGGGATGCTATCCAGCCAGGTGTTGTACTCATCCGCATGGCTTGGCGAGGGCGTCAGCAGCTTGATCACCGAACCGAGACTGCGCTCCATGCTCAACGGATTGCGCGCAGCATCTCTATCCTCGTGCTCGAAACCAGACTTGAATCGCGTGCCATAGTCGGCCTCTAAAATGCTCCGCACCCAGGCCAGATCGCGCTCCAGATTATCGATGAACAGCGGCCCGTAGAGCACGGCATCTTCAAGCGATTTGGATATCTCCGACTTGCCACCGCCAGACACGGTACACGGTTTGTGGCAGAAAGTGCCCTCGGGTTCGATGCCGATCAGACGCCACGATGGCGCACCCGGATGCTTGCGCATTTCCACCTTGTAGCCATTGGGCTGCATGTAGATTTTTCCCGGCATGAGGCGTATCCGTTGTGTCTTGTCGCCTTGTCCCCAGGCAATGCTCTGGGTGTTCAAATCGAAACGCACGACCTGGGGAACATAGATAATGTCCGGAAAATTAACATCCAGCGCATGTCCCTCGGGCATGATGCGCAGGTTCTGCCCGTAGCGCGTCACCATCTCCTGGAATGAATAACCCGGTTCACGCGTACTGCTGTCCACTCCATATTCCTCACCGTGGTTACGGCACTGGAATACCAGTGCGCCACCGGCATGTTCTTCCTCGGCAAGGCCGTAGAGATTGGCAGCAAAACTGATCTGTGTTTTGACCTCTTTCTTGCAATAGCCAAAATAATTGTCGGCAAGAATCGTCACCATCACACCGCTTGCATCGCGCGCCGTGAGTTTGAATGCCTGGCCATTGTTGTAGCGCTCGTCGGGCTGTTTCCAGCACATGCCTTCACGTCGCTGGCGTTCGTTCGCCTCATCCCAGTGCGGCAGACCAAGTTCCTGCTTGGTCAGTCCGACCAGATGGGGGGCAAGCACAACGCAACCGGTGTGCCCGCTCCAATGCTCTACGTCCAGGCTCGCATCATGTTCCGGCAGGTAGGGATTACCCCCGTTGCCGAAAATACTCTCGACGAAATCCAGATTGCTGACCAGCGTCCCGGGTGCAAAGAAACGAATCTCCATACTCTTTTGCGGCGCCATGCCAGGAATGGCAGGACAGATTACCGGACGCAACAGCAATGAGACGAACATGTTGGCAGTCTCGGACTGATTGATTGTATAAGGCAGCGTCAGCATGGCCTGCGGTGGATTGAACGCGTGTTTGAGCATGCGCGCGAACGTCTCGCGCGGTACCGTTTTCTTGTCGCCGGGGATAGGCAGACCGCCTTCGGCGATATGAAACAAACCCTGGGTAGTCCGACGGTCGCTGGCAGGGTTGTGCAATACACCCTGGCGCACGCGGTAGCTGGACACAATCTCGGAGCGAAACACGTCCGCATCCGCTGGGAGCGACAGCTCGCGGGCAAGTCCGTGATGGTCGAGGATAAATGTTTGTCCCGGCAGACAAGGGATTTCATCCACACCTACCAGATAACGTTCGAGAAAATCCTGAATACGCCGGTCGGGCGGATTCAGATAATCCGACAATAGCCAGTTCTTGGCACGATAGGCCATGAGCAGGTCATGCGCCACATCCATGAATTCATCGCCGCCCTGGCCACGCACCTGGGGCTGACCGGATGACGCCAGCTTGAGATTGATATACAGACGCAGGTTGTCCTGCTCACGTTGTGC
>JBDSHM010000470.1:0-1879 GCA_039918495.1 Sulfuriferula sp.
CAAATGGACGCGGTGGTTTCATGCATGCCACAAGCGGTGCCCCGCTCACCTACAAGGATTGGCTGATCAACCATGAATCAGGCATCGCAACTAGCGCTTGATGGATTTTGCGACCTGCTGTGGCTGGAGGATGGACTGTCTTCCAACACATTGCAAAGTTATCGACGTGATCTGACTCAGTTCTTGGCATGGCTGCAAACAATGCGCAACACGCAGTTGTTGGATGTGGCTCAGACGGATATCGAAGCCTACCTGCAATACCGTTTTTCGCAAAAAACCAGCCCGCGCAGTACTGCGCGTCTGCTCTCCGCACTAAAACGTTTTTATCGGCTTGCGCTACGCGATGGCCGTATTGCGCTGGACCCGACGCTGAAAATCGATACTCCCAAGCTGCCCCGCTCCCTCCCCAAGAGCTTGTCCGAAGCTGATGTGGAAATATTGTTGTCAGCACCTGACACGATGCAACCACTCGGACTACGCGACAAAGCAATGCTGGAAATTCTTTACGCCAGCGGTCTGCGGGTTTCCGAACTGGTGAACTTGAGCGTTGCCAGTGTAAGCATGGACATGGGTGTGCTCAGCGTCATGGGCAAAGGCGGTAAAGAGCGCATGGTGCCGCTGGGCGAAGAAGCATTGCTCTGGCTATTGCGCTATCTATCTGGCGCACGCCAGCAGATACTGAGGGATGCAATCAGCGACGCATTGTTTGTCACCCAGCGCGGCGAGGCTATGACGCGCCAGGCGTTCTGGTACCTCATCAAACGCCATGCTCTCCAAGCTGGGCTCACGCGCTTGCCTTCTCCGCACGTTTTGCGCCATGCTTTTGCCACGCATCTGCTCAACCACGGGGCGGATTTGCGCGTAGTACAGATGCTACTCGGCCATGCTGATATTTCGACCACCCAAATTTATACACACGTTGCCAGGGAGCGCCTGAAACAAGTGCATGCCAAGCATCATCCGCGTGGTTAATCCGGCACCATCAAGCGCTTTGCGTTCCCGTGCGTAAATACCGATAATGTGTTCGATTATGAAACCCTTGCAACACAAAATATCCATGCGTGGATGTCGGAGCGCAAATACGCCATATTCTGAAACGGACCTTTGATGCTCATTTCTTTTTTCGTGGTACCGGCTTACCTGATTGGTTCATTATCGTTCGCCGTCATAATCAGCCGTCTTTTCGGGCTACCCGATCCACGCAAGCATGGCTCCGGTAATCCGGGTGCAACCAATATGTTGCGAACAGGCCGCAAATCAGCAGCAGCATTGACCCTCCTCGGCGATATGTCCAAAGGCTGGCTTGTAGTCTATCTGGCGCGTTATTTTGGCAGTCAATACGATATGGAAATTATCGCGACTTACTGCGCTGCACTTGCTGTGTTTCTAGGCCATTTATATCCCGTATTTTTCGGTTTTAAAGGGGGAAAGGGCGTCGCCACTGCACTCGGTGTTTTGCTTGGGATTTCCCTGTGGCTGGGCTTGGCAACACTGGCCAGCTGGTTGCTTGTATTTCTGATTACGCGCATCTCGTCACTGGCCGCGCTCACTGCAGCCACCGTGGCCCCCATAATCGGTGCCTATTTAATCGGCGGCACGCTGCCAGTCGTCGTATTATGCATAATTAGTGCACTCATCTTTTGGCGCCACCGTACCAATATTCGCCGCCTGCTGACAGGCGAAGAAGGACATTTTCCAAAAACGACAGCCCCACCTTCCGAATAAGCTGAAACCGCCATGGCCTGGTTTGAAAAAGACATCAATTATGCACGCGAGAGTCTCGCCCAAGTCTCGAAAGACAGCATTGAACTCGCCGGCGACAAGCTTGGCAATGTCGTCAAAGAAGGTGCTGCCAGTGTCGGCGCGGAATTACGTGATG
>JBDSHM010000471.1:0-8106 GCA_039918495.1 Sulfuriferula sp.
CCTCACGCACGATGGCCTCTACCTTGCGCAAGACGCGCAGACCGAGCGGCATCCAGGTGTATAGCCCGGAGCCCAGGCGTTTAATGAAACCGGCACGCAGCATTAAGCGGTGACTAACGAGTTCAGCTTCGGACGGCGCTTCTTTCAGGGTGGAGAGGAAAAATTGTGAGACGCGCATGGTGTAAGCTATCCAGTTGTTCGTAAAATGTTGGCAATTTTAACAGTTACGTCTGCGCTACAGTTTACAAATAGGATTTTCATGCGATTTTTCAAACGACGTATTCACAAGGCAGTATCCGATCTTGATACGGTCGAAATCAGTGAACAGGATGGCGTACGTTTTTTGCATCTGGGTAATGATACGGTGCAATCCGCCATGCGGCTGTCCGACCCGAATGGGCTGGAATTGTCCTATACCCGAGCCATGCTGGGTTTTCTGCTCCTGGTTGCGCCGCCTGAGAAAGTATTGTTGCTTGGGTTGGGGGGTGGGTCGCTGGTGAAATTCCTCTACCAGCGGTTACCTGAAACAAAACTGACTGCCGTGGAAATCAATTCGCAAGTCATTGCTGCTGCAAGATCGTTTTTCCATCTTCCGCCCGATGATGAACGTCTGCAGGTGGTGCATGGTGATGCCTCCAGTTACGTCGTAGACCACTTGGGATGGGACGCTATTCTGCTGGATGGTTTTGATTCCGGCTGTCAGGTCGAATCCCTTGCTACTCAGGATTTCTATGACCACTGCGCGATGGGGCTGACCCAACAGGGTGTCCTGTCCGTTAATTTATGGGGTAGCGATCCCAATTTTGAGGTTTATCTCAAACGTATCGAAATGGCTTTTGACGGCCGTATCCTGTGCCTGCCTGCCGAGCGACGAGGGAATGTCATTGTGTTCGGTTTTGCCAGCAAGCCACGCCATGCCGAATGGGAAACGCTACGGAATCGCGCTGCAAGGCTGGAAGCGCAGTTGGGTCTGGAATTCACGCATTTTGTGGATGGACTGCGGGTAATGAATGAGCATGACCACAAGGGGCTGACATGAGCGACATGCACGAAATCAGGCCGGGACAATCCATCGAATTACTCAAAGAGTTGCATATTCTCACTCGCGATGGCAAGTTGAATCAGGATAGTCGGCGCAAGCTCAAGCAGGTGTATCACCTGTACCAGTTTATTGAACCACTGTTGCAGGCTATCCAGCAAGATCACGTTGATATCCGGCTCGTTGATCATGGTGCCGGAAAATCCTATCTGGGTTTTATTTTGTACGATCTGTTTTTCAAGGCGCTTGATGGTGAATCGCATATTTATGGCATCGAAACCCGCGACGAATTGGTGAAGAAGTCGCAAGAGCTGGCAACCAGACTCGGTTTTTCGGGCATGAGCTTTCTCAATTTATCGGTGGCCGAGTCTATTTCTTCAGACTTGTTGCCGCCTAAAGTGGATATTGTCACGGCTTTGCATGCCTGCAACACCGCTACCGACGATGCAATCCACTTTGCGTTAAAACGACAAGCGAAGTTTATGGTGCTGGTACCCTGTTGCCAGGCTGAAATCGCTTCAGTATTGAAGAAAAACAAAAGTAAAACACTGGCCAAGAACGTACTTTCTGAAATCTGGAGGCATCCCTTGCATACGCGTGAATTCGGTAGCCAGATCACCAATGTGTTGCGTTGCTTGCAGCTGGAGGCACACGGCTATCAGGTCAGCGTAACTGAATTGGTGGGGTGGGAACACTCGATGAAAAATGAACTGATTATAGCCAGCTATAAGGATTTGCCCCGCAAGCGCCCGACAGAGCGATTGAATGAGGTATTGGAAACGCTGGGGCTGGAGGAAATGCGGGAGCGGTTTTTTACTGAGCTCTAGTTTTCAGTCGTTGTGCAAAAACAAAAAGGGAGGCTTGCGCCTCCCTTTTTGTTAAACAGAGTTGATGAGTAAAACTGGAGGGATTATTGACTCCCTCCTTGCATGGTCTTAAATACCTAATTCTTTTTTCCAGTAGGTCTCAATCAGGCTAACCGTGCGTTTTGGCAGCGGAACATACGCCAGTTTTTCAGCATCGGCCTGACCATGCTCGAGGAACCATTTAGCAAATTTTACTACCTTCTGATTTTCAGCTTTAGGATAGTCCTTGCGCATCAGGAAGTAGGTGGCGGCAGTAATAGGCCAGCTTGTTGCACCAGGCTGATTGGTCAGGATGAGGTAGAAATCGCTGGTTTTTGAGAAATCGGCATTGCCAGCGGCAGCCTGGAAGCTGCTCATACTGGGTTCAATCACTTTGCCGTCAGCATTTTTCATACTTGTGTAAGTCAGCTTGGTTTCCATGGTGTATGCGTATTCAACATAACCAATCGAACCTGGGAGCTGCTTCACAAAACCAGCCACGCCTTCGTTACCTTTGCCGCCTACGCCACCAGGCCAGGACACCGAGGTGTCGGAACCCACCTTTTCTTTCCATTCCGGGCTGACTTTGGACAGGTAATTGGTAAAGTTGAATGTGGTGCCGGAACCGTCCGAACGGTGCACGGTGGAAATCGCCATATCAGGCAGCTTCATGCCTGGGTTGAGTGCATGGATGGCCGGATCGTTCCACTTGGTGATCTTGCCCAGATAAATGTCTGCAAGCACGGTGCCATCCAGCACCATTTGGCCCGGTTTCACGCCAGGCAGGTTGACTACCGGCGTAATGGCAATAATGACCGCAGGGAATTGAGCCAGATTGTCTTTATTCAGTTCGTCTGGGGTCAGGGGTTTGTCACTGTCTGCAAAAGCAACCGTCTTGTTCTTGATTTGCTTGATGCCGCCACCAGAACCAATAGACTGGTAATTGACTTCGATACCGGTTTCTTTTTTATACGCTGCAGCCCATTTCGACAACACCGGATAGATGGCGGTGCCGCCTGCGCCTGTGAGCATGTCAGCTGCCGAAGCGGCCTGGGCACCAAGCATCATGGTCGATGCAATGAAACCTATTGCGAGCGGTTGATATAAACGTTTGAGTGCTGCAGTTAGCATTGTGGACTCCTTAAAATTGAAAACTGAGGTAGTTGGAAATATCAAAACCACAATCAGTTTGAGCTATTTGTATGACAGTATTGTGACAATGAAGCCGGTCTCATCGTCAGCGCTATTTGATCAACCGGGTTTGTCCGGGTCTTTGCCTGTATTGCGTTTCCTTCGCACCTTTGGCGGCGGCACGGGCTACCAGCGGATCTTCATCCAGTCGGAGTAATGCGCGTTGTGCTTCGCTGGTGAGCGCATTTCGTGAGATAGCATGACGCACATTTGGATCGCGATCGTTTACACATTTTTCTACCATGGCCGGCGTGAGATCGGGACGTTTGGCGATGCACAATCGGATGACATGATCCTGGTCTTCTATCAACGCAGCGACCTCGTCACGACTAAGGTCAGCGCGGCGGGAAAAGTAGCATTTGATGACCATCCACTGCTCGTGAACCATGAAGGGGCGATACTCCGCAGGTAATGATTCGGACAGAGAGAGGTCAAGCCTTTCGGCTAACGGAAGTGCCTTGTAATGTTTTTCAAGATCATCCATGTTCGGAAATGGGCAACAAATTTTTGATAAAAAAGGATCGGATAACTCAATTAAGCCACGGGCGGCGCAGTCAGGTTTTGCACAGCAATTTCTGATGTCGCAACAACAGTTCCAGAAAGTAGGTATTCAAGGGAGCAGATCGTAGCTTTCCAATGTTTACGAACTGTGGAAAAATGGGCTCAATTGTAACGGATTAATTTTGGTGGCGGATATGATCGACAAGGAGGGGTATCGCCCCAATGTCGGCATCATTCTATGTAATTCCCGGAATGAGGTTTTTTGGGGCAAACGTATACGGCAACATTCCTGGCAGTTTCCGCAGGGTGGGATTAACCACGGCGAAACGCCAGAACAGGCCATGTACCGGGAACTGATGGAAGAAGTCGGCTTGGCGGCGCAATATGTTCGAATCCTTGGGCGCACACGCGACTGGTTGCGCTACGATGTGCCAAATCAGTGGGTACGACGTGACTGGCGCGGAAATTATCGCGGTCAGAAGCAGATATGGTTTTTGCTGCGGTTGACAGGACGCGACTGCGATGTGTGCCTGCGCGCCTCAACCCATCCCGAATTCGATGCCTGGCGTTGGAATGATTACTGGACGGCAATGGAATCGGTAGTGGACTTCAAGCGTGAAGTATATCGCTCGGCGTTGACCGAATTGGAACGGTATCTTGAGCGCGATGTGACACACAAGCATGGTACGGCCCGGCTCTACGGCCAGATACATCACCACGAATAGGGTATTGAATGCAAAAACTGTATGAATCTTTTGATCGCAGTGTGTATTACCTGCCGGGCACACACCCGGCAGTTTTTTTCCTGGCTGATAAAGAGGGTGGCGGCATATTAATCAATTCGCCGGTTTTTTCGCCCGAAATCCTGGCGCAGATCAATGCCATCATGCCACTCAAATTCATTTTTTATCCCAGCCATTTTGGTGCGATGGACGTGGACGCCTGGCGAAATGCATCGGTAGCGCAAACCATGGCTTACGGCCATGAAGCTCGGCATATTTCAGGCAAGACCGATATCATACTGGAACGTGAAAACCGGTTCTCGCGCACCATCGATTTTTTGCCGATGTCTGGACGCACCGAGAGTAGTTGCGCTTTGCGCTGCAAAAACAAGCCCGGATTGATATTTTTCGGCCCGATATTGTCTCGCGGTGAATCAGGTTGGCCAACAGTGATTGCGCAACCGGATGATTATTCATTCGAAAACCGGCTGTTCGGCGCACTGGGTTTGCAGGATGTGAAGTTCGATTATGCCTTCACCGATGATTTTGACCCGCAGGTCAGTCATTTCGGGCCCGGCGCAGATGCAGCCATTCAGAACGAGATCGAACACGTATTGGCTGATTGAGGTTTTGCCTGTGAAGGTCTATATTGGTTCAGACCTGTCCGACATTGGCAGGGGATCAGGATAAACACGACAAAATCAGACAAGGCGACAATACATGAGCGAGCTCTATCACACCCTTCCTGCCGGACATCTTGAGTCCAGCGCAACATTTCATAAGCCCATGCAAAACCTGCCAGAGCGGGTTTCGCTGAACAGCCCCGCGCTGGATGTAATGACCGATTTCAAAATTGTCACGGCATACACGATTTTCCCATTGGAAAGCATAGAAGAGGCACAGCACAAAATGATGCACCGTGGTGTGCGCTTGCTGCTGGTCGTGGATGCAAAAAATACGCTGTTGGGATTAGTGACTTCTACCGACCTGATGGGAGAGAAACCCATGCAGGTGATACAGAATACCGGCTGTACACATGTGGAGATACTGGTACAGGACATCATGACCCCGGGCGATAAACTCGAAGTAATTTGCATGAATGATGTGGAGCGCGCCCGGGCCGGGGATGTGCTGGCAACGCTTAAAGCGAGCGGACGCCAGCATGCGTTGGTTGTAGATCGGTCTGCACCGGGGTTACCGCAGAAGGTGCGCGGCATTCTGTCGCTGTCACGGCTGACAAGGCAACTAGGGGTTACGGTGCAGACTGCGGAAATAGCGCGTACGTTTGCGGAAATTGAAACACATTTGGCGCACTAAAGTAACGTTTCTGCCCAGTGTGTCATCTTTACCCATGGGAAAAAGCTCATGAAACCGGTACGTTATACAAGCCGAGCAGCACTCACTGCGCAAACAGCCAAGCCGGCATTGCCAATGTGGAAAGTCGTGCCCACGCACGATGAAAATGGCAAAATGCTGACCGATTTCATGATGCTTTTGCCCAAGCTTCGTCACCAGCCCAAGGACTACATTGAGCGCACGGTGCTCAGTATCGAGGCGGTATTGGCGTGCTACCGGGAAGTGGTATTTGCAGATGTAAACCTGTCTATAAACGTGCTATGGGTATCGCTTCGGCATCGTTCCGGCGTGGTGCTGGAAATAGCCGGCGCCATTCGTAATCGCGTGCCCGAAGCTTTGCTGGTAGGGCACTATACGGGGCGGGAGGCATAAATTGGCGCAATGTGTTAGTTTGTACCGCTACCCCCGATTTCTGTAATGGCAATGCTGAACCCACGGTCCTGCCATTGACATTCCTGCTCAATCCATTAAAAACATGGTTTGCCGCTGATCAAAGTGAATAACCGGGGTTTCCGCCCCGGTTATTGTTTTGGCATGCACACATGCACATGGATACAGTGGTATAGATTGTTTAGAATTAACTATTTCACGCACACCCAAGGAGTCAAGAGTAATGCCCATATCTGAGTTGCAAGTCCAGACCGCATTGAAAGAAGTGATCGACCCCAACACGCACAAGGACTTCATCACCAGCAAATCCGCGCGCAATATCAAAGTGGATGGCAGCGATGTGACTCTGGACGTGGTGCTGGGCTATCCCGCCAAAAGCCAGATGGAAATCATTCGCAAACTGGTGGCCGACAAATTGGATACGCTGGCAGGCGTCGGCAAAATTACCCTTAATGTGAGTTACAAGATCGTTTCGCACAGTGTGCAGCGCGGTGTGAAACTGATCCCGGGCGTCAAAAACGTGATTGCCGTGGCTTCGGGCAAGGGTGGCGTGGGCAAATCCACCACGGCGGTCAATCTGGCGCTTGCGCTGGCAGCAGAAGGTGCCAGTGTCGGGATGCTGGATGCCGACATCTATGGCCCCTCCCAACCGACCATGCTGGGCATCGTCGGCCGTCCTGAATCGCGCGATGGCAAGACCCTGGAGCCAATGGAAGGCCATGGCCTGCAAGCCATGTCCATCGGCTTTTTGATTGATGCAGAAACTCCCATGGTATGGCGTGGTCCGATGGTGACGCAGGCGCTGGAGCAATTGCTTAACGATACACGCTGGCGCGATCTTGATTATCTGGTGGTGGACTTGCCGCCGGGCACGGGCGATATTCAGCTGACATTAGCCCAGCGGGTTCCCGTTACCGGCGCGGTAATTGTTACTACGCCGCAGGATATCGCTTTGATCGATGCGCGCAAGGGTTTGAAAATGTTTGAAAAAGTAGGGATTCCGATTTTGGGCATCGTGGAGAATATGAGTATTCATATATGCAGTAAATGCGGACATGAAGAGCATGTTTTTGGCGAAGGTGGTGGTGAGCGTATGTCCGCCGACTACGAAATCGAATTCCTCGGCGCATTACCGCTCGACATGCGTATTCGCAAAGAGGCGGATTCCGGTACACCGACCGTTGTGGCCGCACCGGATAGCCGCATCGCCGAAATTTACCGCGACATTGCGCGGCGTGTGGCTGTGAAAGTGGCCGAACAGTCGCAGGATCACAGCAATGCTTTCCCCAAGATTGTCATTCAGAACACCTGAACGCCGGGATAAATACAGATGAGCATCAAGTCAGACAAATGGATCCGCCGCATGGCGGAACAGCAAGGCATGATCGAGCCGTTCGAACCCGGCCAAGTGCGCGAAATGAACGGCAAAAAAATCGTTTCTTACGGTACGTCCAGTTATGGTTACGATATCCGCTGCTCGAATGAATTCAAGCTGTTCACCAATATCAATTCGACCATCGTCGATCCTAAAAACTTCGATTCGAATTCTTTCGTGGATGTGGTGGGCGATTCATGCATCATTCCGCCCAATTCATTCGCGTTGGCCCGCACTGTTGAATATTTCCGGATTCCGCGCAATGTGCTGACCATATGTCTGGGTAAATCCACTTATGCGCGTTGCGGTATCATCGTCAACGTCACACCATTCGAGCCCGAATGGGAAGGCTATGTCACGCTCGAATTCTCCAATACCACACCCCTTCCGGCACGTATCTATGCCAATGAAGGCGTGGCGCAAGTGGTGTTTTTCGAGGCCGACGAAGAATGCGAAACCTCTTACCGTGATCGTGGGGGTAAATACCAGGGGCAGAGTGGCGTGACTTTACCGAAAATATAGATTGGTATGGTGCAGGCTATAACGCCAAACCGCCAGGACAGCCTCTCATGAGTCGCTGTTTTGGCGGTTTCATTATTTGTATCCGTGCTGTCGTTATACAGCCGGCCTTGAGGAGCCAGTAATGAAATTCCGTTTTCCCATCGTCATCATCGACGAGGATTTCCG
>JBDSHM010000472.1:0-5772 GCA_039918495.1 Sulfuriferula sp.
TTTGTTGGGTTGCCCGGACAGATCGCCCGGGAAATTACCGTCGGGTCAGCTCCAGGAACGATTACCGTTACTACGGTTTCCGGCAGTGTTGCCTTGCCCGTCACGTCGCGTGCCGGAAGCGGCTGGACGCGATGTCGTCGGGCGCGCGGCACCCTCACGACGACCGCCGCCATTATTGCCCCAGTTATTACCATTGCTGTTGCCATTGCCATTGCCATTGCCATTGCTTTTTCCGGCAGCAGGATTGGCATTCGAGTTATTGCCATAGCCTGAGCTGCGACGCTGTTCTCCCTGGCCGGAAGGCCGGCCACGATTCGCACCACCAGGACGTCCACCGGGAGCAGTGCTGCGCGGCTTCAGTTTGGGCTCAAGACCTACAATAACTTCAGCTGGGATCTGCTGGCCGGTAAAGCGCTCTATGCGCTTCAACTGCATCGAATCACGCGGACTGGCCAGCGAGATGGCAATGCCTGAAGCGCCGGCACGACCGGTACGGCCAATGCGATGTACATAGTCCTCCGGATTTTTCGGCAGATCGTAGTTGATCACGTGAGTGATCCCTGGCACATCCAGACCACGTGCGGCAACATCAGTCGCCACCAACAGGCGGATATTGCCCTGCCGCATTTGCGTGATGGTACGGTTACGTGCGCTCTGATGCATATCACCGTGCAATGCAGCGACTTTGTGGCCCTGCGCCTGCAGGTCGTCAGCCAGACTATCCGCATCGCGTTTGGTAGCGGTAAAAATGAGCGCCTGGTTGATATCCACATCGTTGATGAGGTGTGTCAGCACGCGATTTTTGTGGGACAGATCATCCACATAATGCATGTGCTGGGTAATGTTCTCGTGACGTGCCTGCTGGTGGGCGATTTCGATACGCTTCGGCGTTTTCAGCAATTGCTGGGCAAGACGGGCGATGTTGCCTTCAAAGGTGGCAGAGAACATCACCGTCTGGCGACTGGCTGGTGTGGCATTGGCGATACGTTCGACATCGTCGAAGAAACCCATGTCCAGCATACGGTCGGCTTCATCCAGAATCAGCATTTCCAGACGCGAAAAATCAATGCGGCCGCGCTCGATGTGGTCGATCAAACGACCTGGAGTGGCTACCAGCACTTCGAAAGGTTGCGACAACATTTTGTTCTGGATCGGATAAGGCATGCCACCAAGAATGCTGACTACTTTCACGCGACGCAGATGCTTGCTGTATTTTTCAGCAGCGGCAGTAACCTGTAGTGCCAGTTCGCGGGTAGGTGTCAATACAAGGATACGAGGGCCGCGTCCTGCAACAGGGCTGGGTTGGGACAGTTTTTCAAGCGCAGGCAACATGAATGCAGCCGTTTTTCCGGTACCGGTCTGTGCGGAAGCAAGCAGATCCTCGCCAGCCAGAATAAGCGGTATGGCTTGTTCCTGGATAGGGGTGGCTTGAGTATAGCCGGAATCAACAAGCGCTTTTATTAGGGATTCATTAAGACCGAGGGTTTCGAAGGACACGAAGTTTTCCTTTAATAAGCAAATAGCAAGCCAACGGGGATAGGCTTAAAAAGCCATCCACTGCCGGCGCGGAACATCGTCGCTAACCGGGTGGCGCTGCGCTTTCAGGAAAAATCGTGCTGAAACGCGATGAGGTCAGGGATCGATGGCGTGTTATAAAACACGCGTCCAAATCTTGATTGGTACTGCATGAAAACTGCAGCTCAAGTTGGTTTGGAGAATTAGATTATACTGAAATTCTGAAAATACACAATCACATGTTATACTTTTTCGTTTGCCCAATACCGGAAACGACCATGTCCCGCGCGCTCAGAAATATCGCCATCATCGCCCACGTTGACCACGGCAAGACTACCCTCGTCGACAAACTGTTGCAACAATCCGGCACATTTGCTGCCCACCAGGCCGTGACAGAACGTGTCATGGACAGCAACGACCTGGAAAAGGAACGCGGCATTACCATTACCGCTAAAAATACCGCCCTGGATTATGAGGGTACCCATATCAATATCGTCGACACACCCGGACACGCCGATTTCGGCGGCGAGGTGGAACGCGTATTGTCCATGGTCGATGGTGTACTGCTGTTGGTCGATGCCGTTGACGGCCCGATGCCGCAAACACGTTTTGTGACGCGCAAGGCGCTCGCGCTCGGTCTCAAACCCATTGTTGTCGTCAATAAGGTCGACCGTCCAGGCGCACGTCCGGATTTTGTGGTTAATGCCACCTTTGACCTGTTTGACAAGCTCGGCGCAACCGAAGAACAACTGGATTTCCCGGTAGTATACGCATCGGCGCTGAATGGTTTTGCCATGCTCGACATGAGCGAAAAAACCGACAGCATGCGTGCGCTGTTTGAAACCGTGTTAAAACATGTGCCGCCACCGTCAGGTGACCCGGAAGCACCGCTGCAATTGCAAATATCGGCACTGGATTATTCCAGCTTTGTGGGCCGCATTGGCGTCGGCCGCATCAGTAATGGTCGCATCAAATCCGGTCAAAGTGTGGTGGTTATGACCGGCCCAGACAGCACCCCGAAAACCGGACGCATCAATCAGGTACTCGGTTTTCAAGGGTTGAACCGCGTACCGGTGGATGAAGCACAGGCCGGCGACATCGTGCTGATCAACGGCATTGAGGAAATCGGTATTGGCGTTACCATCTGCGACCGCGAAAACCCGCAGGCACTGCCCATGCTGAAAGTGGACGAGCCTACACTCACCATGACTTTCCAGGTCAACAGCTCACCACTGGCAGGCACCGAAGGTAAATTTCTCACCAGTCGCCAAATCCGTGACCGTCTGAATAAAGAACTGCTTACCAACGTTGCGTTAAAGGTAGAAGACACTGCCGACGCCGACACCTTCCTGGTTTCCGGTCGTGGTGAATTGCACCTGACCATCCTGCTGGAAAACATGCGCCGCGAAGGGTTTGAAATTGCCGTGTCCAAACCGCGTGTCGTATACAAGGAAATCAACGGCGAGAAATGCGAGCCTTATGAAGCACTGACGGTTGACGTGGAAGAAGTCAATCAAGGGAGCATCATGGAAGAGCTCGGCCGCCGCCGCGGCGACCTGCAGGATATGCAATCCGACGGGCGAGGACGTGTGCGTCTCGAATACCGTATTCCGGCACGTGGCCTGATTGGCTTCCAGTCCGAATTTATGACCCTAACGCGTGGAACCGGCATCATGGCGCACGTATTTGATGACTATGGCCCAATGAAAGCCGACATGCCGGGCCGTCGTAACGGCGTGCTGATTTCGCAGGATCAGGGTGAAGCAGTGGCCTACGCGCTGTGGAAACTGGAGGATCGCGGCCGCATGTTTGTGACGCCCGGCGATAAATTGTACGAAGGCATCATCATTGGCGTACATAGCCGCGACAATGACCTGGTAGTCAACCCCATCAAGGGCAAGCAGCTTACCAACGTGCGCGCCTCGGGCACCGACGAAGCAGTACGGCTGACCCCGGCAATCAAGATGACGCTGGAATCCGCCGTGGAATTCATCGAAGATGATGAACTGGTGGAAATCACACCCCAGTCAATCCGTATCCGTAAACGCTTCCTCACCGAAAACGAGCGCAAGCGTAACCGCTCAGCGTAAACCTCAGTGACACAATAAAAAACCCCGGTTTCTTTTGCCGGGGTTTTTTATTGCGTCACGTTCGTGCTGGATTAAAATACAGGTATTCAACTACCGTTCAAGCGAACTGCTTCAGTTTACAAAATGGCCATTCAAACCACGCTTAAAATGGGCGATGCGCACCTGTTGCAGACAGCTGTTCCTGTCACCGCATTCGACACACCCGAGTTGCATGCGCTGATTACGGATTTACGCGACACCATGACGGCACTCAATGGCGCAGGGCTGGCTGCACCACAGATCGGCATCGGTCTGCAAGTCGTTATTTTCGGGGTGTACAGCTCACCGCGTTACCCAAACGCCGAACCGGTACCCGAAACGGTGCTGATCAATCCTACGCTGACGGCAATCGGTACTGAACAGGATGAAGCGTGGGAGGGGTGCCTTTCAGTGCCGGGAATGCGCGGCCTGGTACCCCGATATACACACCTGCATTATCGCGGTTTCGACCAGTTTGGGAGCACTATCGACCGCACCGTAGCGGGCTTCCATGCGCGCGTGGTACAGCACGAAGTTGACCACCTGCTGGGCATACTGTATCCCATGCGTATCCGTGATTTGCGTAATTTTGGCTATACGGAAGTATTATTTCCGGAGCAATCCGACGCCGCTGAATAGACGTCAGGTTTTCAGCACTGCCAGCAAATCGGTTTCCAATAGCATTAGCGATTTTTGTTTGGCCAACACCGCACCTTTGATCATGAAAGTATCTTCCGCGCGTTCGCCCAGGGTGGTAATTTTTGCGGCATTGATGTGAATCTGGTGTTGATGCAGTACTTGGGCGATGGCGGAGAGCAGCCCGGGACGGTCACCAGCGACGATACTCAGCATATGAAACACGCCTTTTTCATCCGGGCGCAAGGTAATTTCCGGTGTGATGGGAAAATGCTTGAGGTGGCGACTGATACGCCCGAGCCCCGCTGACCTGTATGCATTTTTTGCGTCCAGCAGTTTAGCCAGTTCGTGTTCGATATAACTCAGAAAATCCCGGTAGGGCACTTTGTGCTGTGCTTCGTCCATCACCAGGAAACTATCCAGCGCATAACCGTTGCGGTTGGTATGAATTTTTGCATCCAGAATGGTGTAGTTAAGGCGTTCGAAAAAACCGCAAATACGCACGAACAGCTCTTCCCAGTCTGGTGTATAAATCATTACCTGAACACCTTCGCCAATCGGGCTCAGGCGCGCCCGCACCACCGCCTTGGTACTCCCAATATGATTCCACAGCAGGCGTGTATGCCAGGCGATCTCCTGTGCTTCATGGCGCAAAAAATAGCTGTCATCCAGGCTACCCCACAAAGCATCCTGAACACCGGCCTCCAAGCCATACAAACGCAAGATACGCTGCGCCTCAACCTTGACTGACGAGATACCACCTGACGGCGGGGTGTTACTGCCTAACACATGCTGGGTGGCGTAGAAAAGATCCTCCAGCAGTTTGCCTTTCCAGGCATTCCATACTTTTGGACTGGTGCCGCGAATATCGCATACGGTGAGTAGATACAGCGCGATCAGATAGCGCTCATTGGGTATTGGTCTGGCAAATCCGGCAATCACGTCAGTGTCCGACAAATCCTGTTTCTGCGCCGTGGCTGACATGGACAAATGTTGTGATACCAGCCAGGCTACCAGTTCAGTGTCCTCTGGCGCCAAGTCATGCCGGTGGCAAAAACGCCGTGCGTCCACAGCACCCAGCGTGGAATGGTCGCCACCGCGTCCTTTGGCGATGTCATGAAATAATGCCGCCAGATATAGCACTTCCGGACGTTCGAAACCGCTGATCAAGCGGCTGGCCAGCGGATATTCGTGTGCTAATTCAGGCACATTGAGGCGACGCATATTGCGCAATACCTTAAGAATGTGCGCATCGACAGTGTAGATATGAAACAGGTCGTGCTGCATCTGCCCCACCACTCGACCGAAAGCCGGGATATAGCGCCCCAGGATTCCATAGCGGTTCATGCTGCGCATTGCCCAGGTCAGTCCGCGCGGCTCGCGCAGCATTGCCATGAAGCGCGTGCGATTGGCCGGGTCACGCCGGAATGCCGGATTGATGCGATCACGTGCCCGCCACAGTGCGCGCAAGGTGCTTGCCGTCATGCCTTGCAATTCGGGATGACGCTGCAAA
>JBDSHM010000473.1:0-2403 GCA_039918495.1 Sulfuriferula sp.
GGCAATGCCGATGCCGATATTCTGTCGCAGGACATGAAAAATATGCACACCTACGGTATGCGTTTGCAGACTCGCTGGATCACCATCCACGACACGACAGTCGATGGCAATAGCGCATTCGACGCCAATGCGCTGGCCAAGATCAAACTCGCTACGCCATTTAAACGTCCGGAAAATGGTGTATTCCGTCCCGGTTCCCGGTTTACCGAGTTTTATTTCGATGAAACGGGTGATACCAATACTCAAACTGAAGCCGGCGATTACGGTGGTTTCGGCGCAATCATGAAGCTGACGCAACGCAGCCCTTCAGCCGATACCGGCGTATTGAGCCTTTTCTATAAAGGTGATGCGGCACATTCGGGCTTGGACAATGTGGCATTCTGGGATGAAAACAGAATCGTTTTTGCGGAAGATGCAGGCGATAGCATGCACACTCAGCGTAACGCGCTGGATTCCATGTATATGTTCGATGTCCGAACAAACTATGCTGACCCCTCTGCAGCCGTCCCGCTACGTATCCTGGCGCAAGGTCGGGACGCTTCGGCCACGCTTGATTCCGGCATTGGCGCTACGGATGGGAACGGTTTCCAGAATGACGGCGACAATGAGATCACCGGCTTGCATATTTCAGATGGCGATCCCGGCATAGGCGGAATTCTGGGCGCAAAGAAACCTGAGCCTTTCAAGGAGGGATGGCGCGTGTTCTATACCCAGCAGCATGGCGATAATACGACTTTTGAAATCCTTCCGCGCAGTCAGTCTGAGCGCGGCGGTGACCGTTCCGGGGAGCATCCTCGGGACTGAATACATTAAAAAATGGGTATCCGTAATCTGTGGTTGATGGCGGACATATTTTCCATTTTTTATCATGCGAATCAGTATTGATATGTTTGCTTTCGGCAATTTGCCGGGAGGCAAAAATTGACACACGCCTGCCTGATGACGTGTTCATCATTAGAGCGGCTTTATGATCCTTAAACTGCCAATCGTCGGAATCTGAAAGTGGTCGGCAGCTCGGCCTTATGTGAAGCTCCACATAAGGCCGATTAAGCACAGTTGTTGATTATGTGAAACCACTAGTGTCCGGTTAAAAATCAAACAAAATCAATTGGTTGTCATGCTGTGTTGCAATGGTTTTGGTGGTGTCTGGCTGCAAGGCACATGAAATATGGGTTTTCTCAAAGACTGAGACCGACAGAATCTGTAGCAAAGTGTAGAGCGAGGCATTGAGATGAAGCTCCTTTTTGACGATGGCAATCAGCACATAGGTGGACACGGCGCACCAGATTTGCGTCTTCACCGCGTTCTCGCTGGTGCCCAGAAAGCGCTTGATGCGCAGATGCTGCTTGATCCATTTGAAGAACAGCTCCACCTGCCAGCGACTCTTGTACAGCGCGGCAATGGTCAACGGCGGCAGCGTCGTATTGTTGGTTAGGAACACCAGCGTCTTGCCGGATTCCGGGTCTTTGAAGCGGATGCGCCGCACATGCTCGGGGTAATCCCTGGAGACGTAATAACCGTTGAGGCGAACCGCCTGATCGCAGATCACTCCCGTGGTTCGGTCGGTCCGGGTCGAGTACACGCGCCGGGCGTTCATGCCGCGTTTGGCTCGTGTCACAAAGAATGCGCCCGCCTGATGCAGCTTGAAGAGTCTGCCAAAGTCCAGATAGCCCCGATCCATCACGTAAAACGCCCCCGCTTCGACGGGCAGGATGTCGAGCACCTTGACGTCGCCCATCTTGCCGTCGCTGATGTGGATGAAGGCGGGGATCGCCCCGCGCAAATCCAGCAGTGTGTGCATCTTCACCGCCGATTTGGTCGTACGAAACGGTGCCCAGTCGAACAGGCTCAAACACAGGTCGATGGTGGTCGAGTCCAGCGCGTAGACCGTCGCATCGAGGGTAAGGCCGGTCGGCTCCTTGGCGTAGAGGTCGCGGGCGCGGGCAATCAGGCGCATCGCCAGTGCGTGATAGATGCGCCAGTCCCGCTGATTCAGTGCGTCCGAAAGCGTGGAGCGTGCAGGCGCGCCACTCAAACCCATGTGAAACAGCTTGGATTGATTGGATGTCAGGCAAACCTCGATGTCGCGCAAAGACTCGCGCCACGTCAACTGCGAGAAAGCCATCACGCGGAACAAGTCGGCGCAGTTCAGGGTGCGCACGCCTGTGTCGCCAGCGTGACGGTCGATGATGCGCCCAAAGGTCTTCCACGGCACATACTTCATGACTTGCGCAAACAGCGTCTTGCCCACGTTCATGCTTCACCCCAGGTTCAGTAAACCTGGAAGTGTCGCAAATAATGTTCAATCCGAAATTCAAATCGTGGACACCCATGAATCGATCAAAACCCGCTTCAGTGTTGGCTTTCCAGCCGATGCTGCCAGAATGAACCGGACACTACTGA
>JBDSHM010000474.1:0-6318 GCA_039918495.1 Sulfuriferula sp.
GCGCGTAAATCCGATCAACTGGTTCGTGGTTCAGTGGTGTTGCCTCGCGGTACCGGTAAAACAGTGCGTGTCGCAGTGTTTGCCCAGGGCGAGGCTGCCAAAGCTGCCTTGGAAGCGGGTGCCGATATCGTTGGATTTGAGGATCTGGCTGCGGAAATCAAAGGCGGTCGTATGGACTTTGACGTGGTAATCGCCAGTCCCGACGCCATGCGCGTGGTAGGTCAACTGGGTCAGGTTCTGGGCCCACGTGGTTTGATGCCTAACCCCAAGGTGGGTACGGTGACGCCCGATGTCGCTGGCGCAGTAAAAAATGCGCGCGCTGGTCAGGTGCAATACCGTACCGACAAGGGCGGTATCGTGCAATGCACGATCGGACGCGCTTCGTTTGATGTCGAGGCGCTGCGTGAGAACCTGGCTGCCCTCGTGGATGCGCTGTCGAAGGCGCGTCCTGCCAATGCCAAGGGCGTGTACATGAAGAAAATTTCAGTGTCCAGCACCATGGGTGTCGGCGTGCGCGTAGATCACGCCAGCTTGGCACAGTAAATTAAAAATGGCTTGAGTCGCGCTTAGCGCCTCAAGCAGAACTTTGGGCTGTTGGTGCGCAAGTGCCGACAGGTTGTCAAAGACCGTTGGGGTTGTGATGTGAACGGCAGGATTTTTCTGCAAGAAACAGAACAATTTAATTTTCAGGATGGCAGTTAAATTCCTGATCCCAGCGCAGATGGCGTGCCCCGATACAGGAAAAGCATTCGCAGTATTTGTTTCTCCTGATGAAAGGTCGCCGACTCTCGGCTTTGTTGGGGTTTCTCCCCCGATTAAAGCCGGTGTTTAATGAAGGAGGTAAGACCTTGAGTCTGAATCTAGAGGAAAAGAAGGCAGTAGTGGCCGAGCTGGGTGCCGAATTGGCAAATGCCCAGACAGTGGTCGTGGCTGAATACCGGGGAATCGGTGTGGTTGACATGACTACCTTGCGTGCCAAGGCGCGCGCTAACGGCGTTTACCTGCGGGTATTGAAAAATACCCTGGCGCGCCGTGCGGTGGCTGGAACGCCTTTTGCAAGCTTGTCCGACCAGTTGGTTGGCCCGCTTGCATACGGGATTTCCAAAGATCCTGTAGCCGCAGCAAAAGTGTTTTCGGATTTCGCCAAGAGTAACGACAAGATCATTGTCAAGGCAGGCGCGATGGCCAATTACCTGATGTCTGCCAAAGACGTCTCGAATCTTGCCAACATGCCAAGCCGCGACGAGTTGCTGGCGAAACTGATGGGCACTATGCAGGCACCGATTACCCAGTTTGTGCGTACGCTTAACGAGGTTCCGACCAGGTTTGTGCGTGGGCTGGCTGCGGTACGCGACAAGCAGGCTGCTTGAGCTACTAACGGCGTGTTACAGCGCCGTATTGAACCAATTTAAAACTTTTCAATCAGGAGAAATACTATGGCTTTATCTAAAGCTGACATTCTGGATGCCATTGCCGGCATGACTGTGCTTGATCTGTCCGATCTGATCAAGGAGATGGAAGAAAAATTTGGCGTGTCTGCCGCTGCTGCCGCTGCACCTGCTGCCGCTGCACCTGCAGCCGCTGCCGCCGCTGAAGAGAAAACCGAGTTCGATGTCATTCTGACGGGCGCTGGCGAAAACAAAGTGAACACCATTAAAGTGGTGCGTACTATTACCGGTCTGGGTCTGAAAGAAGCGAAAGATCTGGTTGACGGCGCTCCTAAAGCTGTTAAAGAAGGTGTTTCCAAAGCTGAAGCCGAGGCGGTCCAGAAGCAATTGGTCGAAGCTGGCGCGACTTGCGAACTCAAGTAATCAAGCAACACGTAACACACTTTCTGTCATTGGCCGGAATTTCCGGCCAATGCAGAATGCACAAGACAGAGGCTCAACATCAAGGCGGATTAGCTGAGTTGTTGTCTTTTGTCTTTTGTTTTCTGCGCAGGGCCCTCTAGGAGAATCCATGAGTTATTCATTCACCGAGAAAAAACGCATCCGGAAAAGTTTCGCGAAGCGCGCAAGCATCCTCCAGGTGCCTTTTTTGCTGGCTACCCAAATTGATTCCTTCCGTGCTTTTCTGCAAGCCGATGTCAAGGCCGACAGTCGCGCCAATGAAGGTTTACAGGCCGCATTTACCTCGATTTTTCCTATCGCCAGTCATTCCGGCAATGCCAAACTGGATTACGTCAGCTATGTGCTGGGTGAGCCGCCGTTTGATATGGTGGAATGCCAACAGCGCGGCTTGACTTACGCAGCCCCCTTGCGTGCCAAGGTGCGGTTGACCATCATGGATCGCGAAGCGTCCAAGCCCACGGTGAAAGAGGTCAAGGAGCAGGAAGTGTACATGGGCGAGATTCCGCTCATGACGCCTACCGGTTCGTTCATTATCAACGGCACTGATCGTGTGATCGTGTCGCAGCTGCACCGCTCACCGGGTGTATTTTTTGAGCATGATCGCGGCAAGACGCACAGCTCAGGTAAGCTTTTGTTTTCGGCGCGGATTATTCCTTACCGCGGTTCCTGGCTGGACTATGAGTTTGATGCCAAGGATTACCTGTATTTCCGGATTGACCGCCGTCGCAAGATGCCTGTGACAACCCTGCTGAAAGCGCTGGGTTATAGCAATGAGCAAATTCTGGCAGAGTTCTTCACCACCGATACTTTCCACTTTGCCAAAAAAGGTGTGCAGTTCGAGTTGGTGCCGGATCGCCTGCGCGGCGAGATTGCCCGTTTTGATATTATGGGCAAGAAAAATGAAGTGATTGTCTCCAAGGACAAGCGCATTACCGTCAAACATATTCGCATGATGCAGGAAGCCGGGCTGACTAAAATTGCAGTGCCGGAAGAGTATGTGTTGGGACGTGTTTTATCCGCGAACGTGGTGGATAAGGAGAGCGGCGAAATCGTCGCCAATGCCAATGACGAGATCACTGAAGAGTTGCTCGAAAAGCTGCATGCAGCGGGCATTGCCAAAATCAATACTATCTACACCAACGATCTGGATCAGGGCGCCTACATTTCCGGTACATTGCGTACCGATGAAACCCCTGATCAGTATGCTGCGCGCGTCGCCATTTATCGCATGATGCGTCCCGGCGAGCCGCCTACCGAAGATGCGGTTGAGGCGTTGTTCAAGGGTCTGTTTTTTAATGAAGATCGCTATGATCTGTCGGCAGTTGGCCGGATGAAGTTCAATCGTCGTGTGGGTCGCGACGAATTGGAAGGATCCGGAATTCTGAGCACCGAAGATATTGTTGCAGTGATCAAGATTCTGGTTGAGTTGCGCAATGGTCGCGGTGAGATCGACGATATCGATCACCTCGGCAACCGGCGTGTGCGTAGCGTTGGTGAGCTGGCTGAAAACCAGTTCCGCGCCGGTTTGGTACGCGTAGAGCGCGCAGTGAAAGAGCGCTTGTCGCAAGCAGAATCGGAAAATCTGATGCCGCACGACTTGATCAATGCCAAGCCGGTGTCGGCCGCAGTGAAAGAATTTTTCGGTTCCAGTCAGCTGTCACAGTTCATGGATCAGACCAACCCGTTATCCGAGATCACCCACAAGCGTCGTGTGTCGGCATTGGGTCCGGGCGGACTGACGCGCGAGCGCGCAGGTTTCGAAGTGCGAGATGTGCATCCTACCCACTATGGCCGCGTTTGCCCGATTGAAACTCCGGAAGGTCCGAACATTGGCCTGATCAACTCGCTGGCATTGTTTGCGCGGACCAATAAATACGGCTTTCTCGAAACGCCTTATCGCAAGGTGGAAAATAGCAAGGTAACCGACGATATCGAGTACCTATCTGCGATTGAAGAAAGCAAGTACGTCATTGCGCAGGCTAACGCAGAACTGGACAAGAATGGAAAGTTCACCAGTGAAATCGTATCGTGCCGTCACAAAAATGAATTCGAACTGGCCAGCCCAGACCGTATTCAGTACATGGACGTAGCGCCGTCACAAATTGTCTCGGTAGCGGCTTCACTGATTCCATTCCTGGAGCATGATGACGCCAACCGTGCGTTGATGGGTTCGAACATGCAGCGTCAAGCTGTGCCGTGTTTGCGTGCCGAAAAATCGCTGGTGGGTACCGGAATTGAGCGTACTGCCGCCGTTGACTCTGGCACAACCGTTCAGGCACGCCGTGGCGGTGTGGTGGATTATGTTGATGCCGGTCGTATTGTGGTGCGTGTCAGTGACGAAGAAGCGACCGCCGGTGAAGTGGGCGTGGATATTTACACACTCATCAAATACATGCGTTCCAACCAGAACACCAACATTAACCAGCGTCCGCTGGTCAAGGTGGGCGACATACTGGTACGTGGCGATGTTATTGCAGACGGCGCCTCAACTGACATGGGCGAATTGGCGTTGGGCCAAAACCTGCTGGTTGCATTCATGCCGTGGAACGGCTTCAACTTCGAGGATTCGATCCTGATCTCCGAACGTGTCGTGGCGGAAGATCGTTATACCTCGATTCACATCGAAGAATTGACGGTTGTTGCGCGTGATACCAAGCTGGGGCCTGAAGAAATTACCCGTGACATATCTAATTTGTCCGAGCGCATGCTTGGGCGTCTGGATGAGTCGGGCATCTGCTACATCGGTGCTGAAGTAGAGGCGGGCGACGTACTGGCAGGCAAGGTCACGCCGAAGGGCGAAACGCAACTCACGCCGGAAGAAAAGCTGTTGCGCGCTATTTTCGGTGAAAAAGCGTCCGACGTTAAGGACACCTCGTTGCGTGTGCCGTCTGGTATGGCGGGAACTGTAATTGACGTGCAGGTCTTTACCCGTGAAGGTATTGAACGCGATGCGCGTGCCAAGCAGATCATCGACAGCCAGTTGTCCGAATATAAAAAAGACATGGCCGATCGTATGCGTATCGTCGAAGAGGATGCCTTTGCACGACTACAGCGTCTGTTAACAAATAAAGTGGTTAAAGGCGGTCCGAAAAAAATAGCCAAGGATAGCAAGATTACCCAAGATTATCTGGAGGGTTTGAATCGCTATGATTGGTTCGATATCCGTCTGGCGGACGATGAAGCCAGCCGGCAAATGGAATCGCTCAAGGACAGTCTGGATCAAAAACGCATCGAGTTTGATGCGATGTTCGAAGAGAAGAAGAAAAAACTCACGGCTGGTGACGAGTTGCCACCGGGGGTGCAAAAAATGGTGAAGGTGTACGTAGCAGTCAAGCGTCGTCTGCAACCGGGCGATAAAATGGCCGGACGTCACGGTAACAAGGGTGTGGTCTCTAAAATCGTTCCGATTGAAGATATGCCGTTCACTGCGGACGGGACGCCGATGGACATTGTGCTGAACCCGCTGGGTGTGCCCTCGCGTATGAACGTCGGACAGATTCTGGAAACGCATTTGGGTTGGGCTGCCAAGGGACTCGGCAAGAAGATTGATGAAATGCTGCAGGCCGAGAAAAAAGTGGCGGACGTTCGCAAGTTCCTCACCAAGATATACAACGCCACAGGCAAATCCGAAGATCTCGCCAGTTTTAGCGATGACGAAATCATTGAGTTGGCGCGCAACCTGCGTGGCGGCGTACCTTTTGCCACGCCGGTGTTTGACGGTGCCAATGAAGCCGAGATCAAGGATATGTTGGAACTGGCTGGTCTGCCGCGCGGTGGTCAGATCACGCTGTGCGATGGCCGTACCGGCGAAGCGTTTGATCGGCCGGTGACCGTTGGCTACATGCATGTGCTCAAATTGCATCACTTGGTCGATGACAAGATGCACGCACGTTCCACTGGGCCATACAGTCTGGTAACCCAGCAGCCATTGGGTGGTAAAGCCCAGTTCGGCGGTCAGCGTTTCGGCGAGATGGAAGTATGGGCGCTGGAAGCCTATGGTGCCGCCTATGTGCTACAGGAAATGCTTACCGTGAAATCCGACGACGTGGCCGGGCGTACCAAGGTCTATGAGAACATCGTCAAGGGCGAGCACAAGATTGAAGCGGGTATGCCGGAATCCTTCAACGTGTTGGTGAAAGAGATCCGTTCCCTGGCAATCGATATTGATTTGGAGCGTTACTGACGGCGGGTAGCCTATTTGCCGGTCGTAACCGGCACCGGTCCGCTGTAAGCCACTAAGCTCTGGAGGAAACTATGAAAGCATTGCTCGATTTATTCAAACAGGTTACTCAGGAAGAAGAATTTGACGCGATTAAAATTGGTCTTGCGTCGCCTGATAAAATTCGTTCCTGGTCATATGGTGAAGTTAAAAAGCCGGAGACCATTAACTACCGCACATTCAAGCCCGAGCGTGATGGTTTGTTTTGCGCCAAAATCTTTGGCCCTATTAAAGACTACGAATGCCTGT
>JBDSHM010000475.1:0-1613 GCA_039918495.1 Sulfuriferula sp.
CCTGGCATGCATCCACGCGCCCGGCTTCCCTTGATTTACATGCATCACTGCAACCGACATGGCTGGGCCTGAAAATCATCGCCCAAGCAATACAGGATGAAACCCATGCGACCGTTGAATTTGTCGCACGCAGCAAGCTGGGCGGACGCGCGCAACGCTTGCATGAAGTGAGTCGCTTTGTGTTTGAAACAGGTCGCTGGTTTTATGTGGAAGGGGAAATGCGTTTGCCCTGAATAGGGCGCCGGGACATGAATGTATTTGCCTACTTGTAGCCCGTATAAATTGAGTGCCAAAAACCGCCGTGCATATTAGCCGTCACGGATGTTCGCTCATCGGCCGTTGTGGACCATCGTATCTCCCCAACATCGGACTGGACTTCCCCTACTTACGTAGACGTTTCTTAGCTTCCGGATTGTAACGCCTCGAAAGCCATCGGACTCATCTGATCCAGATGGCTGTGGCGGCGTTTCCGATTGTAGAACACTTCGATGTAATCAAATATCGCTGATTTGGCTTCCTCCCTGGTTGAATAAATTTTCCGCCTGATTCGCTCTTTCTTCAAACTGCTGAAGAAAGACTCCGCTACCGCATTGTCATAGCAGTTACCACGACGGCTCATGCTGGGTGTCAAGTTGTGATCCTGGCACCAGCATACAAAGTCATCACTGCCGTACTGACTACCCTGATCTGAATGAATGATGACAGCTTGTTTGGGCTTGCGGCGCCATACCACCATCAGCAATGCATCCAGCACAATCTCGGTAGCCATACTGGGTTTCATTGACCACCCCACCACCGCTCGTGAATAGAGGTCAATCACAACAGCCAGGTAAAGCCAGCCTTCAAAGGTACGCACATAGGTAATGTCGGTCACCCAGGTGGTGTCAGCTTGTTTGACCGTGAATTGCCGCTGTAATCGGTTGGGGGCTGCCATCGCCGGTTTGCCTGCTTTGAAACGCGGTTTGCGATAGCCACGAACCGATTTGAGCCTGGCTCCCCGCATCAGCCTCGCCACACGATTCTCGCTGCAGCTCAATCCCGCTGCCCGCAGATCACGATAAATGCGCGGGCTGCCGTAGATGCCATGGCTTTCCTCAAACGATTGTTTTATTGCTACCAGCAAGGCGGCATCTTCCACACCCCGGTCAGAGACCGGTTTGTGTTTCCAGGCGTAATATCCACTGCGATGCACCTTGAGCACGCGGCACATGCTGACCAAACGGAACACAGGGCGGTGCTGATCAATAAACGCGTACTTTAGTCGGACAGCTTCGCAAAGTACGCGGCGGCCTTTTTTAAAATGTCACGTTCCTCAGTGGTGCGCTTGAGCTCGGCCTTTATCAGGCTGAGCTCAAGCTTCAGCGCCATCAGATCCGGTGCGTTGGGGGATGCTTGTGTGCGAGGCTGTTTAAGCCACAGGTACAGACTTTTATCCGATACGCCCAGGCGTTTGGATACCTCAAGAACACCATGACCGCGTTCGGTGATTTGCTTGATGGCTTCAGTCTTGAATTCGGCTGTATAGCCGGGCATTTCTCATTCGACTTGCTCCAGTTCCGTTTCGACATTATCAAATGTCTACTAAAGTAGGGGAAGTCCACCGTACTTTTTTA
>JBDSHM010000476.1:0-1996 GCA_039918495.1 Sulfuriferula sp.
AGGTCGTGAATCTCTATGCCAATACCGGGCACTTTCGCTATGGCGTAACAATGGCGCCTGCCAGTGCGCTGCTGCTGGCTGATTTGATCTCAAACAGGAAAACCGCGTTCGATATGACGGCTTATCAGTGGACGCTTTGAAACACAGACCCCTAACTATTCTGCAAATCCTGCCGGCGCTACAAGGCGGTGGTGTGGAGCGCGGCACGCTAGAGGTGGCACGTCATCTGGTGCAGCATGGACATCGTGCGCTGGTGATGTCGGCAGGCGGGCGTATGGTTGCACAACTGGAAACCGAAGGCGCAAGTCATTTCACCTGGCCAATAGGCAAAAAATCGTTGTTCACGCTGCGCCTGGTACCGCATCTACGGCGTTTTCTGATCGAGCACCGGGTGGATATTCTGCATGTGCGTTCACGCATGCCGGGATGGATAGCTTATCTGGCTTGGCGCGGCATGGACCCTACCACACGGCCAAAGCTGGTGACCACGGTACACGGGCTGTACTCGGTCAACCGCTACAGCAAAGTGATGCTGAAAGGCGAGCGTATCATCGCGGTCTCCAATACCATTCGCGACTACATCCTGCGCAATTATCCGGATACTGATCCCAGTCGTATCCAGGTCATTTATCGAGGCGTGGATGCGGCGGAATTCCCCTATAGCTACCAGCCTGCACCGGACTGGCTGACCGCATGGCGCGCGCAGTACCCACAACTCGTTGGCAAACGCATCCTCACCCTGCCTGGTCGTCTGACCCGACTGAAAGGTCACGACGCATTCATTGAACTGATCTACCGTTTGAAACAACGTGGGTTACCTATCCATGGCCTGATCGTAGGAGGTGAAGACCCCAAACGCCTGGCTTACGCACGCGAACTGCATCAGGCAGTGGCAACACGCGGACT
This sequence comes from Sulfuriferula sp., assembly GCA_039918495.1. Lineage (GTDB taxonomy): Bacteria > Pseudomonadota > Gammaproteobacteria > Burkholderiales > Sulfuriferulaceae > Sulfuriferula. The sequence goes on from JBDSHM010000476.1 coordinate 907, forward strand.
GGCTGGCGACATCACATTTACCGGCCATCGCAGCGATATGCGCGACGTGTTTGCGGTGTCCGATATTGTACTTTCACTATCCAGCAAGCCGGAGTCATTTGGCCGCACCGTGCTGGAGGCGCTGCGGCTCGGTACGCCGGTGGTCGGGTATAATCACGGCGGTGTCGGAGAGGTACTCGCTGCAATTTATCCAGCGGGACTGATTGAACTGGGCAATATGGATATGCTGGTTGAATACTTTGCCGGATTTTTAAAGCAACCGGTTGTGGTAGCCGACCTTGGCGCTTACCCTTTGGCGACAATGCTGGAAAAAACCATGGCACTTTATCTTGATCTTGTAGAATGAATCGCAGACCCAAATTCAACCATGACTAAACCCAATGCTTATTTCAACGCGGATCGCGATGATTTTTTGCAATTTTTGAATAGCGCCGGAAAATTTGGCGAAGTGCTGGATATTGGCTGCGCGGCAGGTTCACTCGGCAGCAGGCTGGTCGAATCGGATTTGGCCGAAGCAGTAGACGGTATTGAAATCAACCCGGCAGCGGCAGCCAAAGCATCACAGCGCTTGCGCACTGTATGGCACGGCAGTGTCGAAGACTTGCTGCCAAAAATCCCGCTCCCAGCTTACAGTCTGATCATCATGGCGGACTCACTCGAACATCTTGTCGATCCTTGGCAGGTACTGCGGGATTTGCAGGAAAACAGTAGTCCGGAAACGAAAATCGCCGTGAGCGTGCCTAATCTGCGAGAGAAAAACGTCATACTTCCACTGCTGTTTCAGGGCCGCTTCCAATATCAGGATGCCGGAGTGATGGATCGGACGCACCTGCATTTTTTTACACGGTCGAGTTTGATCGCACTCCTGTCCGACACCGGCTGGTCGGTAGAAAAAATCCACCCCAACATCAAGCAGAAATATCTCAAGTGGTGGTATCCCCACAAGCTGCTGGAACAATTCATCACCGTACAATATTTCATGCTCGCCCATAAATGAAATATCCGCTGGTCAGCGTCGCCATTCCCACCTATAACCATGCCCAGTACATAGAAGCATGTTTGCTTTCTGTGTATAACCAGACCTATCCCA
>JBDSHM010000477.1:0-8908 GCA_039918495.1 Sulfuriferula sp.
CCAGGCCGATTTTGATCGGGTTGGAGGAATGATCTTCTGCCACTCCCCACATAATGAAATATTTGGCGTAATCCCAGTCTGGCGCGCCGAATTCCCAGAACGAGAAGCCGATGGAATACAGTCCTGCCGCCGCCATATTGACCGAACAGAAACCGCCGTGTGCTGCCCAGTTGGGTGTGCCGAATTGCTGCGCCCAAAGACCGGTTAGCGCCTGCATCTGGTCGCGACCAGTGAAAAAAGCCAGCTTGGAAGGGTCCGTCGCCCGAATATTGCCCAGACGCTCGGTGAGCATTTCCAGCGCTTCATCCCACTCAATTTCGACAAACTCGCCATCGCCGCGCTCGGATCCTGGCTTGCGCAGCAGCGGCTTGCGTAATTTGGCGGCGGAATATTGCTTCATGATTCCAGCCGAACCCTTGGCACACAGCACACCCTGATTGGTCGGATGGTTGCGGTTACCCTGGATGAAACGGACCTTGTCTTCTTCCAAAGTGACTTTGATACCGCACCGGCAGGCGCACATATAACAGGTCGTAAACTTGATTTCCTGTTTGTCGTGATTTTCTATTTTAACGATAGCGTTCATTAACTGGTTGATTTTTATGAATTGAGTAAATAGTAGCGTATTATCTTCTTCTAATATTGTCGCTTATATTCCACCAACTAGGCAAACCACTCATTTTATAGCCCCATAAATCTTTTTTGGTAGGAATTTATTTAGGCTTAGTACGGTTCGGTTGCACAATTGTGAGGCCTGACATTCCATGTTAGAGTATTAGAGATTTCTATACCTTATATTCTGTGCTAGGTTGCATTGGCACTTGGGTTCCAATCGAGCACACGCTCAGCAATTACAGGAGTTTTGCAGTGGAAAAGAGCAGTTTCAAGGAAAATACCCGTTACACCATTACCTGGCGTAACCCTGACGGAAAAATGCGTCCGGCCAATATCTACGTCTACAAAATGTTTGACGCCAATATGATTGCGCGCATGACCGACAGCGGCGGCCTGCTGCACAAAATTGCCTACGCCGACGTCCTCAAGATCGTCAAGGAAAAAGCAGTCGACAAGGAAAATCAGTTTTCCATTCCTTCCGCCGTACTGGATGAAAAAGTCTGGAAAGATCGCTCAGTGATGGAACGCTATTCTTCTTCCCCACACATGGGTAAGTAAGCAGTCAGTTTGACTGTATACAAAAACGGAGCCAATCGCTCCGTTTTTTATTGCATTTCATGGCCTTCATCACAATTCTGGTAGATTGATGCAAGCCGCTAAAATTCTCTTCAGCACCGCTTACACTATAGCGACGTGCCTGCAATTGCAGCACCACTTGCTGTAGCGCAGCGTTTTCGCCATCACGCAGCGTCACTGCCTGCAGCCATTGGGTTAATGTGACAGCACGCAAGCCCCCCTCACCCCAATCAAAATTCAGCAATGCCTGGCTCAGTTCGGTGCAATTTCTTGCTGCCTCAAGCTTGCGCAAAGATGTACGGCGCACCTGCCATCTCCGGTATTTTTGCCAGCCTATATAGGTAAGCCATGTCAGGACTATCAATATTCCGGCAATCATCGAAGACCGGGCAAGTTTATGCCAAAGCGGATTTACCACCGTCAATACCGCAGGCTGAATAACCGCGGATTCAAGGCGATTATGCGCCGGATCATAATAGGGCAAAGTCAACGCCGGCAAATCCACAGTACCAGCACGTAACGGTTGGAATGGCAGGATTACTCGCCAAGTCTGTACCAATGTGCCGGTCTCGCCTAGCTGCTCCACTTGCACAGGATAAAAACGCATTGCATCCGTATCTGCGAAAGTAGGCAACAATTTTGCCAGCCCCTCTGCACTCAGACCCGCACCACGCACAATAATTATCCAGTTTGCCGGACGATTGAGCATCAACGTGCCGATGGGGAGCCGCGAACTCGCCTCGATCTTGCCAATGGGCACATACACCGGCAGATACGCAGGTGACGGGAGGGTATCGAATTGAAGCGATGGCAGCACATAGCGCAATCGCTCACCAAATTTCAGCGCTTCCAGCATGGGCAGCTTCACTTCGCCACTACCCGCACGCAACGGCATGATGGCCCAGCTGCGGCGATGCATCGTGACGGGGGTGCCATTGAACATAACTTCGCGTTGTGACGATGCCAATTCGCGGACATACACGCCAGCAGGTGGCGGCAGCCAAAGCGGCGACCACTGCAAGCTGCCATCATCGTAGATATCCAATACCAGTCTGGCGCTTTGACGGGTTAACAATCGCGTCGGCTGCAGCGCAAGCTTGAACCGTACGCGTGGGATATCGGCACGGGAAGCATATACCGTTAATGCCAGAGGATGGGTACTGGCGCCGCCCAAATGCAAGGCGGGAAGCAGGACGCGCCCATCATTCAAGGGATACAGCACCAGCGTCAGAGTTTGACTGGTGACCAACCTGCCGCCTATGGTTTGTGTCCGGGTATCGCTGCTGCGCCGGTAAATATCGAAATCTGTCTGCAGCGCATTCAGTTTCAAATCATCCAGTGATGGTATGGCTAGATCGCTACTCAAGGTGACCGTCACGGCTTCACCCAAGGCAATTTCTGTCTTGTCTACCTGCGCCAACAATGCAGCACTGGCCCATGCCGGCCATGCCAGCCACATGAAGCAAGCCCATTTCAGCCACTTCACCACGGTAGCAAAACGCCATGATTCTGGTCATTGTAGCGCGCATCCAGCTGCAGCAATTGTTTCTGAATGACAGTGTTTTTGTCCGGAGTCAGTTCAAGTTTTTTCAATACCACGCGTGTCGCTTGCCCCGACTCCGCCCCGGGAGATGATGTGCCTGGGCGACTATTCAAAATGGCGCGATAGGCTTCGGATAGTTGATCGGATGAATCGATTTCCGGAGCATGTTTTTTTTTCGTATCCGGAATGGTGACCGGACGATTGCCAATCGCCTGATTCAATTCACCCCCGACCTGACTGCCGCGCCGCCCGAGTATGTTTGCGCCGGATGCACTACGCTTGCCGACGGCAAACAGCCGTCCGGCAGCAAGCGCCAGATTGGCACGGGCATTGGCATCGCGGGGGCGCAGACTCAACACTCCCTGATACGCGTCTGCTGCTGCATGATAATTGCCAGCCGCAAAATAACTGTTGCCAAGGTTATAAAGCGCATCGGCACGCATTGGCGTGTTTTGCGCTGCCAACATCGCATGGGTGAATTGGTCGATTGCCGCGACATAATCGTGCCGCCGATAAGCCGCCGCACCGGTGCCCATGCTTGCGGGGTAGCCCTGCATACGTCCATACAGCGCCTGTGCCTCGACATAGTTGCCGCTACGATAAGCGGCATAAGCCGCCTGCGCGGCATCGGTATCTGCTGCGCGCACATTGGGAATCATCGCACTCCAACCCACCAGACCCGCCAATAGCCAACCTGCAACGCCGGGATGGATGGCGTAACGCCGCAACGGAAAATATAGATACAGCATCAGCAACCAGGCCGGCAACAGACACCAGGCATACAATTCACGCCAGGTTTGCGTTGAATCCAGCGGATGAGGATTGCCGGGCAAACCCAAGATACCGTGGCCATACAAGGCCTCCCAATCAGCATCGCCATCTTGCACTGTTTGGTAAGTGCCGCCACCCAGACGCGCCAGCGTGGCAAAGCCAGGCTCATCCAGGCGGCTGATCACGGCACTGCCGTTCTGCTCGACCACGCCGCCATCAGGCAGGGGAATAGTTGCACCCGTCGCTGTTCCGACTCCCAGCACATACAGTGGCAGATCAGCATGGTTAAGCTCACGCGCGGCTTTCAGTGCAGCAGCGCCTGCCATACCGGAGAGCGCGCTGGCATCGCCATCGGTGAGCAACAGCACGGCGCCGTGCTTTCCCTGTCTTTGCGCCAGCAGCGTTCGCCGCGCCAGATTGAGCGCAGCCGCAATATTGCTGCCCGGCGTTTCCAGTATGTCAGGCCGTGCCAGCGGCAAATCAGCGCGCACAGCGTCCATATCACGCGTGAGCGGCAACAACAGCCCTGCGCTGCCGGAAAATACGATCAGTCCGACCCGTTCGCCATGCAGGCGCGGCAATAAATCGAGCAACTTCAAGTGAGCCCGCTGCAGACGTTGCGGCGACACATCCTGCGCCAGCATGGAAGGAGATACGTCCTGTACCACCATCACATTCAACTCATGGTGCAAGGCGGCAAGCTTCTGTTCCGGCGTGGTCAGCAGCGGCAAACGCGGCCCCGCTGCGGCACAGGCCAGCAACAGCCAAGCCACGATATTGGCAACCAATCGTCCGCCGGACAACGCGTTGAATGTACCGCACACTGCCCAGGGCAGCAGATGCGCATCGGCATAATGCAGCACGCGCCCACGACGCCAGCGCACGATCATCGCCATTGCCAGCGGCTGCAAGGCCAGCATTAGCCACCATGGGTTGCGCCATTCCAGTTGTGTCAGTTCGTTTAAACCGATCATGCCGTCACCCGTCGTATCGTGCCAAGTCGCGCCAAGCTAAATAGGCCCGCAGCGAGTAACAGGGGCAACAGGTACCACTCCTGCACCTTCCGATGGGTGGGGGGACGTCCGACAGTTTTTTCACGTAGACCGATGTCGTGAATGACGTTTTGCAGTGCACCACGATTGCCCGCCTGATAATAATGGCCGCCGGTTTCCACGGCGATTTGCGCCAGTCCCGGTTCACTAACCGCATTAGCAGGAGCCTTGGGACGCCCGGCGGCAAACAGATCACCCCCGATCTGTACGGTGTATATCGGCACTCCCATATGGCGCGCGAGTGCGACGGCCTCGCTCGGAGTAATGTTTCCTGCCGTACTGTCTCCATCTGTAAACAGGATTAACGCCGGGCGCAGGCGCTGCTGTGTTCGTAATTGTTTGAGCGCCAGTCCGATTGCATCGCCAATCGCGGTATCGTCACCGGCGATCCCGACTCGTAACCGTGCCAGCATGGCGCTTACCAGATCCGTATCAAACGTCGGCGCCACCAGCGTACCGGCCACGCTGCCAAATGCAATCAGCCCGAAACGGTCGCCGCGGCGTCCGGCCACAAAACGCGTAACAATGTCCTTGAGTACCTTCAAACGTTCCACCGGATGGCCGCCCAGTTCAAAATCCGTGATACTCATGGTTCTGGATGTATCCACCAGCAATACAATGTCGCGTCCCTGCGGGATTTCAGGGAGCCATGCGCCGACCCATTGCGGTTGTGCCAATGCCAGCACCAGACATATCTGAGCCAGCAGCTCCAGCCAGCGTACAAATCGCCTGCCAGGTTGCGCAATCTGGCTGTGGGTAAGCAACGCCAATTGAGGTTGGATCAGCGTCATGCCGGTCGGCTCCGGATGCGTACGCTCGATGCGCCAGCGCTGTATAGCCAGCACGAACACAGGCAAAAGCAAACCCAGCCAGAGCGGATGCGCCAGATTCAGCATCGCCCTGCCCGTCGCAACAATGTGTTGGCATGACTAAATAGTTGCGCCCATTGTTGCCCATCCAGACGGGTTCCAGCCTGATAACGGAGCGTGTCCAGATACGTGATGGTTTCGGCCCAATCAGCCGACTCGGCCGCTGGTAATACCGGTGGCGGCTTATCTGCGTCCAGCTGCTGCAGGCGCAATCCATGCTGCAGTTCATAGGCCAGGCGATAGGCAACCTCGCGCTGGTTCATACTCCGCGCAACGTAGGCTAGCTCAAGCTGATGAAGACGCTTGCGGAAAACACGCGCACTACGCCCGCGCCAGTACATCCACCCTCCCAACAGCACCAGCACCGCCACACCTGAAACCAGCCACCACACGCTATGGCTGTTGGCAGCGAGTACAGGTTTTGCCGGTTCAACAATATCTATCAAACCACTGGTTGGATCGTTCATCACGAGCGCATTTGCTCGATGAGTGCAAACGGGTCGGCGTCTGCCAGCAGACCATGCAGCTGTATGCCGAGGCGTCGAAACATTGCCTGCTGCGCCGCATGGCTGTCACTGGCTTGCTGTTGATACGTCGTACGTACCTCGCGCTTGCCGGTATCAATCCAGCTAGGGGTTGAAGCATTCGCATCCTGAAATGCAACCAAGCCGATATTGGGCAAAGTTTGCTCGGTCACGTCCAGCACCTGAATTGCCTGAGTCTGGTGGCGGCTGGCGAGGCGTAGCAACGCAGGCATATCGGCTTCGCCCAGTGTATGAAAATCGCTGATCAACACGATATTGGAACCGCGCGGTAATTGCCTGTCCAGCCAGTCGAGCAGAACAGGCAAGGGCATCATTGCAGCACCCGGATCGATCAGGGGCGGACACGGGGCAATCACCGCCTGGATTAATTGCTGAGCGCCAACCGCGCCATTGTGGCAAGTCAACGTCACCGTGTCGGGTTGCCAGATGGTTGCGCCAATGCACGTATTCGCCCTGGCAGCATCCAAGCCAAGTATTGCTGCCACACGGGCAGCTTGCGTTACTTTCAGCCGGGTACGGGTGCCGAAACGCATGCTCGGACCCCGATCAATTACCACATGCAAGACGGGCTGGTGCGTTTCGCGATAAACCTTGATATGCGGCTTGCTGGTGCGTGCTGTGGTGCGCCAATCCATCCCGCGCACATCGTCGCCGGATTGATAGGGACGCGCCTCCTCAAAATCCAGGCCGCTGCCCAGATAGGCGGAGCGAAAGTCCCCGGCTTGGCGATGATACGATTCTCTGGAATAGGGTAGTCCCTGTTGTATCCGGATGCGGCGCACCAGTTGAGCGAGCTCATCGCTATCCAGTAACGGAGCATGCGTGTCCACGACATCGGTTTGCCCAGTGCTTCTGGAAACCAGACTGCGTCCCAATGCGACCAGTTTATCCAAAGAGGCTTTCACAGAACGTTAAGGAACCGGCACCGCATTCAACAATGCCTGGATCATCGCATTACACGAGACTTTTTCCATACGCGCATTAAAACTCGGGATGATGCGATGGCGCAGGCAGTCTGCAGCAATCGCATGGATATCATCCGGAATGACATATTCCCTGCCATGCAGGTAGGCATGTGCGCAGGCCGCATTGGCGATAGCCAGAGAAGCCCGTGGACTGGCGCCCACTTCGATCATGCCAACCCGGTCAGGCAGCCAGTGTGCGATATCGCGAGTCGCTCCGACCAGCGTCACAATATAACGTTCCAGGGCATTGTCCAGATGAATCTTCTTCACTTCATCGCGTGCTGCCAACACAGTCTGCACATCCATCCTGGAGCTGGATTCCACAGTCGTGGCATTGCCCGCACGGTCGCGTTGCAGTATTAGCAACTCGTCCTCCGCGCTGGGGTAGGTCAGCTCTACGTGTAACAGAAAACGGTCGAGCTGTGCTTCCGGTAAAGGGTAGGTGCCCGCCTGTTCAAGCGGGTTTTGCGTGGCCATGACCATGAACAGCGGCGGCAATGGTCGGGTTACACCTCCCACCGTGATCTGATGTTCCTGCATCGCTTCAAGTAAAGCGGACTGCACCTTGGCCGGTGCCCGATTAATTTCGTCCGCCAGAATTATTTCATGAAACAACGGACCCTCGACAAAACAGAAACTGCCTTCCTGAGGATTGTAAATATCGGAACCGGTCAGATCACCGGGAAGCAAATCGGGTGTGAACTGAACACGCTGAAAACGCGCATGGACAGCGCCTGCAAGCGCCTTTACCGCAGTCGTTTTGGCCAGACCGGGCAGGCCTTCCAATAGCAGATGTCCACCGGTTAATAGTCCGATGACCAGACGATCCAGCAAGGCCGACTGGCCGACTATCGTCCTTTCCAGTGATTGGCGTAGCGCAATGATTGCGGACTGGCTTTGCATAATTTGTTCCTAATTTGGACACGATGCCATCACATGGCATGATTACGATAATGTAATATTATCTACATTTATGTAGAATAGTTAATATGAACCATAACGACACATGGCTGGCACTGATCATCAGCCTACCCACCCGCAACGCCACTGCCCGCATGCGCATCTGGCGCGCACTCAAATCCATGGGCTGCGCTGTGCTGCGCGACGGCGTGTATCTGCTGCCGGATCAGTCAACAACACAATCCGCCTTGCGCACCCAGGCAGCCGAGACAATTGCGGCCGGTGGCACAGCCCAGATCATGGGTGTACATGCGACCGACGGGCAACAAGCAGTCGCCTTTCGCGCGTTGTTTGATCGCACCACTGACTACACGGCACTGAAAACTGCTCTGGACGCTTTCATTCACACCTTTGCCGGGCTCGACGCCCCCCTAGCAAAACGCACTCTTGGTCGTTTACAGCGCGATTTTGAGGCTATCGCCGCTATTGATTATTTCCCGACGGAAGCGCGCGAGCAAATCGCCGCTGAACTGGCGCAAGCGGAAGCAACTTATCAGGCGCACATCCACCCCGATGAACCACATGCAGTAACAGGCAACCTCCAGCGACTGCCGCGTGCCGAATACCAGCAGCGTATCTGGGCCACGCGACAGCACCTGTGGGTGGATCGCATGGCCAGCACCTGGTTGATCCAGCGTTTTATTGATCGCCAGCCGCTATTCGTGTGGCTGGAACGACCGCAGGACTGCCCGGAAGATGCGCTCGGTTTCGATTTTGATGGCGCTGCTTTCACTCATCTCGGCAATCGCGTCACATACGAAGTCCTGCTTGCCAGTTTCAGTCTGGAACATGACCCGGCGCTGCACCGTATAGGGATTCTGGTCCATTACCTCGACGTAGGCGGCGTTCCGGTACCTGAAGCCGCCGGACTGGAAATACTGCTGAAGGCCATGCAAACCCGCTGCCCGGACGACGACACACTACACAGCGAAACTGCCCGACTATTCGACGACCTGTATGCAGCATTCGCGCCCTCATAACAAGGCAAACCATGTCTCCTGAAAACAGTCCG
>JBDSHM010000478.1:0-2411 GCA_039918495.1 Sulfuriferula sp.
CTCATATTGATACTTTCAAATTAATCAGGCCGGGCGGCAATGCCACCCGGCAAATCGGGGTGCGCAATGACTATTGTTCGTCGGGTTTGTCGTCGCTACGGGCACTATAGCGCAACGTATCGGGGCGCTTGCCATCGTCCCAAGGTAAAGGTTTAAGCGCCGGGAATTCCGGCCAGCTACCTTCTTCACCCGGTGCGGCTTTGGAGATTTTGACGCGCAGGTCGAACCAGGCTGCCTGTCCGGTAACCGGATCGGAATTGGTAATGCGACGTTCACCCTGCTTGGCCGGCAGCAATTCGGAAATCAAGTGATTAAGCAAAAAGCCCTTAGTCGCTTCAGAAGCATTCGGCTTCAGACCCCATGCACCGCCCTGTTTGCCAATAGCGTTCCAGGTCCAGACGGTGTTTTCCTGGGTGCCTTCCATGGTGCGCATCTGGCAGCGGATCTTGCCGTTATGAGATTCGACCCAGATCCAGTCATCGTCCTGTAAACCCAAACGGGCAGCCTGACCGCGATTCATGTACATATAGTTCTGCGCCAGAATCTGACGGAGCCATACGTTCTGCGAATCCCAGGAATGGTACATCAGCATGGGGCGCTGGGTGAGCGCAAAGAACGGATATTCGTTCTCGTCTATGCGTGCCTGTTCGAGTGGCTTGTACCATAGCGGCAGCGGATCGAAATACTTGGCTAGACGCTCACGGTCAGTCTGATTGTTAGGCTGCGGACCATCGTACAGACCTTGGCCTGCCAACCGGAACTTTTGCAGCGGTTCAGAATAAACCTGCATGATGATGGGTTCCGATTTACCTACGAAACCCACCTCCGCGGCAACATCGAGGTATTCCTTATTCGCGAAGCGGTTATATTTCTGACTATCCGGCCAATGGTGTGCAAAGAACGATTCGTTCTCGATATATTTTTCCCACTGTTTCGGGTTCGGCTCACCTTTGAGCGATTTTTCGCCGTTTTTGCCACGCCAGCCAGCCAGAAAGCCCACGCCGGGCGACCGCTCGTAATTGACAATAAAGTCCGGGTAATCCTTGAACTTACGGGTACCGTCAGGATTGGTAAAGGCCGGGAATTTCAGGCGCGAAGCCATTTCCACCAACACCTCCTGCCAGGGTCGCACGTCGCGGTCGAGCTTGATCAGCGGATAACGAATTGCGTCGGCTGCCGCATCCGGCTCTGAAATTGGCCGATCCAGCAATGAAATCGTGTCGTAACGCTCCAGATACGTGGTATCCGGCAGCACCAGATCGGCAAAGTTGACCATTTCGGAGTGAAATGCATCCACCACCACCAGAAACGGAATCTTGTGCTGACCCGGCTCTTCCGGGTCTTTTTCGCGCAGCATATCCTGAACGTTTTTGGTGTTCATGGTGGAATTCCATGCCATGTTGGACATGAACAGCATCAAGGTATCTATCGCATACGGGTCATGATTGGTCGCATTGGTAATCACCATGTGCATGAGGCCATGCGAAGCAATCGGGATCTCCCATGAATAGGCCTTGTCGATGCGCAACGGATTGCCGTCGGCATCAATCACCAGATCTTCCGGCCGCATCGGGAAACCCAACGGCGTGCGCGACAGTGGTGTATTGGGTGCGTTGATCACGTCCAGATTGTTTTCCGGCAGTTGGTGCGGCGGCACCGGCTTGGGATAAGGCGCCCGCGCACGGAAATTACCGGGGCCATCCAGCGCACCCAGCAACATCTGGATCAGATGTACCGCGCGACAGGCATGGAAACCATTGGAGTGCGCAGCAATGCCACGCATGGCATACATCGCCACCGGCCGCCCAATCACCTTGTCGTGCTTGCGACCCCAGCTGTCGGTCCATTCGATATCCAACTCGACCGTTTCCTTGAACGCCACATGCGCCATTTCCAGCGCCATACGTTCAATAGTTTCGGCAGGCACTCCGCACTCTTCTGCAACATTGGCGGGCGCGTAACGATCATCCAGATAGCGCTCGGCGGTAAGACTCATCACTGTCCGCACCGGACGGCCATCAGGAGCAACGAAATCACCGAACAGGGCTGGCGCAATATCTTTATCCAGGCCATTGACGAAAGTTTTCTTTTCCAGATCCCATACCAGCGGGTTGCCTGCCTCATCGCGCAAGAACAGCCCGTTGCCTTGCTGTCCTGGGGTATCTACTACCAGCCACGCACAGTTGGTATAACGAATCAGGAATTCCCAGTCGAACAGTTCGCGCGACAACAGCACATGCACGACCGATAAGGCCAGCAGGCCATCCATGCCGGGCTTGATCGGAATCCATTCATCGGCAATGGCTGAGTAGCCCGTGCGTACCGGATTCACCGAAACGAACTTGCCGCCATGACGCTTGAGCTTTTCCAGGCCGATTTTGATCGGGTTGGAGGAATGATCTTCTGCCACT
>JBDSHM010000479.1:0-2708 GCA_039918495.1 Sulfuriferula sp.
CGGCACATTCCCGCTGGTTAATGGGGTTTCCTCAACAATGGGACGAATGCGCGCCGATCAAGAACGCCAAGCCGAGGTTTCGGAAAGAAAAGACCAAGGCAGCCGAGTCGGAAGGCTGAAAGGATATGGCAATGCCATCGTCCCGCAAGTCTTTGCGGAACTTATCAATGCATACATGCAAGGCAATTTAGTTGATTGATACCGGTTCACCAGAATTCAGGCTCAAGTGTGAAGTAAACGACGTGCTTCGTAAGTCTGCGCGGGGCAGGGCTGATTACATGGCCGGTGTACTCAAGCACCGTGGAGTGTCCGGCGTTGCAACCCTGCAGGCCGCAATCTATGCAGAAGAAAAAAGGAGGTTAAAAGGTGGGCGATAAAACGATTCTGGCAATCTCCACGCTGTGCGGTGGATTCGGCATCGTCGCAGCCATGTACCTGCATCGGCGCATGGATGCAGGGATTACCTTGGAGGCGGCATGACTGGTTATATTGTAATGCGACACGTTTTCAACATGCGCGACCCAGGAGGGCCACCATTTGGTATGGGTGCCATGAGCCCAAGGGACTGTTGGCGCTACGAACAAAGCCTATCCAGATACAAAGATCGGCATGGCAAGCCTAGTGAATTGATTGCAGGTGAGATTGGGCAAATACGCGGATTCAGAATTGTCAAATTAAAAGGATGAGAATAGGCATGAGCAAAAAAACAATACTGGCAATCGACCTTGGCACCAAAACCGGCTTTGCAATCAAGATCAATAACACCACGACGAGCGGAACCATCGAATTCAAGCCGGCCCGGTTTGAAGGCGGCGGGATGCGCTACCTGCGCTTTTCGCGCTGGCTGAACGAGGTGCGCGATTCAGCAAGGAGTATTGATGAGGTGTATTTCGAGGAAGTACGCCGGCACATGGGCGTCGATGCGGCGCATGCCTACGGGGGATTCATGGCGCACCTGACGGCCTGGTGCGAATCGAATCACATACCCTATTCGGGAATCCCGGTCGGAACAATCAAAAAGCATGCAACTGGCAAAGGGAATGGGTGCAAGGCAGATGTGATGTTCGCAGTACGTGCCTGGGGCTTTCGTCCAGTTGACGACAATGAGGCTGATGCATTGGCCTTGCTGCATTACGTTCAGGAGATTGTGAAATGAAGGAACATCCCATTTTATTCAGTGCGCTGATGGTGCAAGCTATCCTCGATGGGCGTAAGACGCAGACACGGCGGTTGGTGAAGCCGCAACCCGTCTATGTTCAGCAGTCGCGTGGCATCTGCTCAAGCGCGCCGGACTGGAGCCACATCATCAAGTGCCCCTATGGCCAGCGAGGCGATCGGCTGTGGGTGCGGGAGACTTGGCAAGGGCCGCTTTTGGAGGGCGAATACGACGACAGACCAGCAGATGTCGAAACGCCGAAATATTGCGTCTACCATGCTGATGACGGCTACGCGCCAGAATACATGGACGCGGACGATAACCTTCGGCAAGGCTGGCGACCATCCATCCACATGCCACGATGGGCAAGCCGCATCCTGCTGGAAATCACCAGCATTCGCGTAGAGCGGCTACTTGATATCAGTATTGAAGATGCCAAGAACGAAGGGCTCAAGAGCCTCACAAAAGACGGGGTTACTATTAAATACGGCATTCCAGACAAAGACGGGCAGCCAGGTATGGACGATATAGGCTGGCCATGGGCTCTGTGGAACAGCAACCCAATTGCAGCATTCAAGCACTTATGGATGGGGATTAATGGCCTTCTTTCATGGGAAGAAAACCCATGGGTATGGGTTATAGAATTTAGGCGGATTGAGGCATGATCGATATATACAAAACCCGCAGCGAGTTGGGCCATTGCCATGTATGCGGGAAGCTGACCAGCCTGCCAATTCACGCAGAATGCGGCAACAAGATCAAGCGGAAAAAGAAAACCAGCCAATACGCAAGCTCAAAGCGTAGTTACTGCAGCGGCAAAGCACTACTATTCCTGGACTGATGAAAAGGGTATTTCATGGCGAATGTAAGGTATCTGCTCAGTCGAGCATTTTCCCCGGGCAGTAGTTTGAAAATGGATTGCAGCAGCAGCGCAATATCGCCGGCCGATGTTTTGACGGCAATGGGCATGATGGGTGAAATCGTACCGGGTTTCAATGGCGTAGTCAGTGCCATGCTGCATGTGAAGTGGGGCTTGGATTCAACACAAAAGCTGCATCAAGAGTTATTGCGCTATGTCGTCTGGCAGTTCGGCCGCAAACGCTGGGCAGTCTATGATCGCACACAATGTACAGCCACCGAAACGCTGGATCTGTTCGTCGAGCAGGTCATAACGGAATGGAACGGCGGCGTATGCCATAAATGCCTGGGCCGGGGCACAGTACCGAATATGAATGGCGTTGTCTCAATCTGCCAGACATGCAGGGGTGCCCAGCGCGCCGTTATATCAGCCTACCGGCGCGCCGTTGCATTGAACATGGACAAGCACGATATCAAAGACCGATGGGGGGAAAGGCTTGATTTTATCGTTAAGGAGATGGTGGAAATCGAGCGCCGCGCCCTGTCAAAAATCAATTACAAAATTGAAGGGTGAATGTTAAAAATATATTTTTGAATCCCCCCTAAACTGGTATGCTAGACGCTATTCTAGAAACTTGTATGCTCTAACGAATATAGGACGTTTCAAATAAGCCCCGCCGCTCATGTGCCGGGG
>JBDSHM010000480.1:0-1913 GCA_039918495.1 Sulfuriferula sp.
CAACGACCGCTATTCGAGAAAGACTCGCGCGTAACAGTTGGAACATACCGAAGCTTGTCGCTCGACCTGCTCTCCAGGTCCTCCTTGTAGGCGAGTTCAGCCGCGTTGCGCACGGTGTGTACCAGTATGACTTTTTCATAGGCTTCATAAGTGGCTGGATCGCGGATCATGCTCATGAAGGGGGCCAGGCCGGTACCGGTGGCCAGCAGATACAGATTGCGCCCCGGTAACACATGCGCCAGCGTCAGTGATCCCGTGGTCTTGCTGTTCACCCACACTGAATCGCCTGGCTGGACATTGACCAGCTGGCTGGTGAGCGGGCCATCCGGAACATGGATACTGAGAAATTCCAGATGGTCGTCATCACGGGTCGAGACGATGGAATAGGCGCGGGCAATGAGTTTGCCTTCCTGTTTCAGTCCGATAGTGACGAATTCGCCATTGGCGAATGCAAAATCGGCCGGACGAGTCAGTGTCAGGCTGAAGGTTCGATCCGACCAGGGGCGTACTGCGGTGACTGTTTGCTCCGAATAAGGCATGTAAAACTCTCCATACTTTGTTTGCGATGCGGAAAAATTTCCGCTTTCATGAATTATAGACCGTCATTTTTAATGGCGGTTCTGACTGATTTACTTTCAGGCTGCCAGCGATTTTTATGGCTTTCTCCACACACTGGCCAGCCAATGCTGCTCTGCTTGCGGCAAACCGCTGGGGCGGTAATAGTGAGTCAACTCCATAAAACCGGCCTCAGACATATATTGTTGCCAGGTTTGCAGATCATAATAAGCGCCGTAGCGTCCGCCATTCCAGCCTTCAATGTTATTACCGCGCGGATTCGAGCTAAACAGCACGCCACGCGGCTTCAGCGTGGCATGCAATTGCAGCAGCACCGCAGGTAATTCCTGGCTGGGAATATGGAACAGAACGGCATTGGCAAACACCCCGTCGAAGTGGTTGGGCGGCAAATCCAGTTTTAGAAAATCTTGCTGCCATATTTCGCAGCCGCTGTATGCATGCGCCATTTCTGCAAACTGGGCGGCCCCATCCAGACCGATCGCATGGTGTCCCAATTCGGAAAATACTTTTAGGTCGCGCCCCGGGCCGCATCCAAAGTCCAGCACGGCGCAGGGTGGCTCGCCTTCAATATATTGCAGCAGCGCCGCGATGTTCTGGCTGACATCATGATGGCGGGTGCCTTCCCAAAAATCTTCGGAACGCTGGTTGTAGTGCTGGAGCGTAAGCGAGGTGATGTTTTCGAGATCTTGCGGGCTAAGTTTCATGTGGATGATTTTCAGGTACGTGGGTCGGTTTAATTGCCGCCAATCGTTACCATTTCACCACATGTACATGATTCAGCGAGCGTCCCAAAAAGCGTTCGCCGATGGTCTGGAATTTGACGGGGACGTCGGTCACATAAAATTCGTAGTGCGGTGAGCCAGGATCGGTATTTGCCAGGCCCTGCTGCGCCAATAATACCGCTGTGCGGGTAGCCATGGCATCGGCAGAATCGACCAATTTCACATCCTTGCCCATCACGTTCTGCAATAGCGGTTTGAGCAGCGGATAGTGGGTACAGCCCAGCACCAGGGTATCGATATGTTCCGCCAGTACCGGTTTAAGATATTCTTGAGCGGTCAGGCGCGTGACTTCGTGATCGAGCCAGCCTTCTTCCACCAGCGGTACAAACAGTGGGCAAGCCTGAGAATAGATGCGCGCATCGGAAGCCATGGACTGAATTGCGCGGGCGTAGGCGTTGCTGTTGACGGTAGTGGGTGTGCCGATGACGCCGATCTGGCGGGTTCGGGTGGCTTCCACGGCAGCAACTGCGCCGGCTTCAATCACATCCAGTACCGGCACCGGCGACATGTCACGCACCACCTGGGCGGCGACAGCAGCCATGGTATTGCAGGCGA
>JBDSHM010000481.1:0-8733 GCA_039918495.1 Sulfuriferula sp.
ATGCAATTGCTTGGCAACCTGTTCGAGTATGTGCTCGACAAAGCCGGGCAGGAAATCAATATCCTCGGTGCTACCTCAGGCGATACCGGCTCGTCCGCTGAATACGCAATGCGCGGCAAGCACGGCATCCGTGTGTTCATGCTCTCGCCGTACGGCAAGATGAGCCGCTTTCAGACTGCGCAGATGTTTTCCTTGCAAGACAAGAATATTTTCAATATTGCTGTAGAAGGCGTGTTTGATGATTGTCAGGATATTGTCAAAGCTGTTTCCAACGATCATGCCTACAAGGCGCAATATAAAATAGGTGTCGTTAATTCCATTAACTGGGGACGAGTAGCCGCGCAAATTGTGTACTACTTCAAGGGTTACTTTGCAGCGACACATAGCAATGACCAACAGGTGAATTTTTCCGTGCCATCGGGTAATTTCGGCAATGTTTGTGCCGGCCATATTGCGCGCATGATGGGGCTGCCGATCAAGCATCTGATAGTGGCCACCAACGAAAACGATGTGCTTGATGAATTCTTCAAGACCGGTATTTATCGCCCTCGTAATGCGGCCAATACATACCATACAAGCAGTCCGTCGATGGACATATCAAAGGCCTCCAATTTTGAACGTTTTGTTGCTGATCTGAGTGGGCGCGACAGTGAAAAATTGCGTGAGTGGTGGCATGCGGTGGAACACGGCGGGGCGTTTGATCTCAACGAGGGTGGTCGGTTCGATAAAATAGCGGATTTCGGATTGATATCCGGCTCCAGCAATCATGCCAACCGTATGGAAACCATTCGAGACACATGGGAAAAATATGGTGTCATGATTGATACCCACACTGCGGACGGGCTCAAGGTTGCGCTTGAATATCATGAGCCGGGAACGCCCATGCTGTGCCTGGAAACGGCGCTGCCAGCCAAGTTTGAAGATGCTATTCACGAGGCACTTGGATGCAACCCGGAACGACCACAGAGTATGCAGGGTATGGAACAGCTGCCACAGCGTTTTGAAAAAATGCCTGCAGATATTGTAGAAATTAAAAATTTTGTAGCCGCGCATGTCAGGCAATGAAATGGGGGGAACATTGATGATGTAAGACAAACACTTACACAAAATTGGCAGTCATTACCTACGTAAAATACCGTGCTACGCTGATTTGCGGTGATAAAAATAAAGGTCAATATTCGTACAACCAGTGATACCACTGATGAACCGAATTGAGACAGCGAAAGGGGAGGCGTAATGATACTGAGCACGATATGCCTTGCAGTTAGTGCAGCGCTATTACTGCATACTCATGTAATCCTTCCGCGTAACCCCGGTTCTGACCCACGTTCGGTACGATCCAAGAGGGAGGATTAGTCATGCCAGCCATCACACAAACCGCCAGTAAAAATAATCATATAGCGCAACACGCCCTTTTGGTGAAGCGCCTGGCCTATCACATGAAAGCAAAATTACCGCCCAGTGTGGAAATGGACGATCTGGTGCAGGCCGGTATGATCGGCTTGCTGGACGCAGTAAATCGCTACGAAGAAACCAACGGTGCGCAATTTGAAACCTACGCGGTTCAGCGTATCCGCGGAGCGATGCTGGATGAACTGCGCAGCAACGATTGGATGCCGCGTACTGCTCGCCAGAACATGCGGAAAATCGAGGTCGCCATCAGCGCCTTGCAACAACGCCTGGGTCGAGCCCCACGCGAGACCGAAATTGCCAAGCATCTCAAAATGACACTGGCCGAGTATCAGCTGATGCTGTGCGAAGGCGGTGGTCATCAGTTACTGTATTACGAGGATTTCCATGAAGGTGGCGGACACTCCAATTTCCTTGACCGGAATCATATGGATACGTCTAGCGATCCTTTGCAGAGCATGATTGATCATGGTTTCAGAGGCGCGGTCATTGAGGCCATCAGCCGTCTTCCCAAGCGTGAGAAGCAGATGATGGGTCTTTATTACGATCAGGAAATGAATCTCAAGGAAATTGGCGTGGTAATGGGCGTATCCGAGTCACGTGTATGCCAATTGCATGGCCAATCTGTGGCGCGTATCCGTGCCATGCTGCGTACCCAGACCTGGGTTGCAGATTTTTAAACGAATTTGTAGGTATTCCAATTCTGTCACCCCTCTGCCTTGGGTCGTATTCCAGGGCAGACTTCACACAAAACTTGCTGGGTTGCAAAGACGTATCAGGTGAAGCTGGATATACGACGTGTTAACATGCGCTCTTATCCATATAGCCATCCATGATGAACGACTTGGCAACCGTATTCAGCGCCGAGGGCGTATTTGCAGCAACAATTCCAGGCTACAGGGCACGTGCGCAACAACTGGAACTGGCCAATGTCATTGGTCAGACTATTGAATCCCGTGGCGTACTCATCGCCGAAGCGGGCACCGGAACCGGGAAAACCCTTGCTTATCTAACCCCTGCTTTATTGCATGGCGGTAAAGTCATCATCTCGACCGGTACAAAAAACCTGCAAGACCAACTCTACCGGCGCGATTTGCCCACAGTACGCAGTGCACTTAAAGTACCGGCTATTGTGGCCCTGCTCAAGGGGCGAGCCAATTATGTCTGTCACTATCATCTGGAACGCGCACGTGAAGAAGGTCGTTTCATGTCGCGCGAAGACGTTGCACATCTTGAGCTGGTAAACCGTTTTGCCGAATCCAGCCGCAGTGGCGACAAGGCAGAGTTGCATGGCGTGGCCGAGGACGCCAACATTTGGCGTTATGTCACTTCCAGCCGGGAAAACTGTCTGGGTAGCGATTGCCCGCATCACAAAAAATGTTTTGTGCTGGAGGCGCGTAAAAAAGCACTGGAAGCCGATATTGTCGTCGTCAACCATCATCTGTTTTTTGCGGATGTATGGTTACGTGATGAGGGCGTTGCGGAACTGCTGCCCGCGTGTAATACGGTCATTTTCGACGAAGCCCATCAATTACCTGAAACTGCGGGACTGTTTTTTGGCGAAACCCTGACTACAGGCCAATTAGTTGAATTGGCACGAGATGCCCGGCTGGAAGGGATACAGTCATGCAAAGATTACGCTGCACTTCCGGAAGCAGCCCAAAAACTCGATAAAGCGGCGCGTGATCTGCGGTTAGTATTCAAGGAAGACAGTGGCCGCTGGCCGCTCGAAAAAGTGAGTGGGCGCATTGGATTTGAATCCGCATTTGTGGATGTCGGTGCGGTGCTCGATGAATTGGTGGCACATCTGGAAACGCAAGCGCAACGAGCACCCGGATTGGAAAATTGCTGGCAGCGCGGGCGTGAACTGGCGAACATGTATGCAAAATGGCAAGGACCGGCTCCGGCCGAGAGTGTGCGCTGGGTTGAGGCTTTCAGTCACGCATTGGGATTCAATACCACACCGCTATCTGTGGCGGAGGTATTCAAAAAACAGATTGATGGGAGTGCCAGAGCCTGGATTTTTACTTCCGCGACGCTATCTGTAAAAGGGGATTTCTCTCACTACCGCAAGCAGCTTGGACTGATGGAGGCAACCAGTTCATCCTGGGATAGCCCTTTCATTTATGATCAGCAGGCCATGCTGTATGTTCCGCCGGACATGCCGGAACCCAACACGCCTGCTTATACCAATGCGGTCGTGGAGGCGGCATTGCCTGTCATTGCGGCCAGCAAGGGCAGAGCGTTCATGCTGTTTACGTCGTTGCGCGCAATGAAAGATGCCCATGAACTACTGCGTCAGGCTTTCGAACAGCAATCGCTTGATTACCCGATCCTGATGCAAGGTGAGCAATCCCGCACCGAACTGCTCGAGCGTTTTCGTCAACTCGGTAATGCCGTGTTGCTGGGTAGTCAAAGTTTTTGGGAGGGTGTGGATGTAAAGGGTGAGGCATTATCACTGGTGGTGATCGATAAATTGCCGTTTGCACCACCTGATGACCCAGTATTGGCGGCACGTATCAGTCATATCAATCAGTCAGGCGGCAACGCATTCATGGAGTATCAGCTTCCTCATGCGGTCATCACCCTCAAGCAGGGTGCGGGCCGGTTGATACGCGACGAAGCCGACCGGGGCGTACTGATGATCTGCGACCCGCGGCTGTTGTCGAAGCCATACGGGCGGCGCATCTGGCAAAGTTTGCCGCCGATGCGCCGTAGCCGCGAACTCAAAGAAATACTGAATTTCTTTGCACAGGAGCCGGTTAATTAACGCTGGTCTCCGTTAGGTAACTGGCTTGTTACCCGCCAGTCTAAATCAACCGTCCTTATTGCTGTTGCGTCGTAGCAATATACCTAAGGTCAAACCTATGATGATGGACAACAGGGTGAATGAAGCGCCATATAGCCAGGGATTTTGATGGGCAAAATTGGATACCCATAACTCTGACTGTACCTGGCGCACTTCCAGCTTGCTGGATTGATGCGCGGTGACCTTGCCGTCACGTACCAAGTAGGTATCCAGCGTATATTCACCCAATGGCAGTTTGGCCGGCAAAGTGAGTTTGGCAAAAAACAGCCGATCACCCACGACAGTCACAGCATTATCGAATTCCTTGTAATATTTTTTGGATTGTTTGAGTCGCAGAAACGCTGTTTGCCAATCCTCCATGCCTTGCGTCGTTCCTTCGAGCACCTTGCTTTGCAATCCACTTTCCAGATTCAAGCCGTATTTTGTCAGCTCTTGCGGTGCCACAATCCGGTTAATCGGATGGCTGGATAGCAGATACATGATCCCCGGCGTGTTTTTGACGGTAATGTGCCCGCTATCCAGCCAGATGGGGCCACTTCGAACCTTCTGAGACATGGCTACATCCTGGGAGGGTGAGGTCACCTTGATAATGACATCGCCTTTATTGGCAATGGCACCGAACACCAGGATTTGTTCGCCGGTAAAATGGGCCGTGATATCGACATGGTCGGAGTCGAGTTGGGTGATGAGCTTGTCTTCAGCTGCAGACAAACCAGCCTGCAGCGAGCAAGCGATAAAGGTAATAATCAGCGCAAAGTGTTTCATACTGCAGACCTCGTCATGGAGTAAACCTCATGGGGTGTAATCAAAAGCCCAATCAGCATTTTTGCGGCAACTGCCACCACTACCAGTGCCAGAATGAGGCGTAATTTTTCTCCTGGCAGCCTCATGCCCAGCTTGGTTCCCCATTGAGTGCCGAAAGCAGAACCGAAAATCAGGATGAGCGCCAGGAAAGGATCGACGGCGTGATTGACGCCAGCCTGCATGACAGCGACAGCGGCAGTGGTGAAGAGCAACTGGAACAGCGATGTGCCGACGACAATCTTGGTCGGCATTTTAAGCATGTAAATCATCACCGGCACCATGACGAAGCCACCGCCAACCCCCATCAGTGAGGTCAACACGCCTACAGCACCGCCTAAAATGAAAATCAGCACGACAGAGGCACGTAATCCGGAAGTAGGAAAGTTCATCTGCCCGGGTAGATTTTCCATCCACACCGCAAGTTTTGCCCCAAGTCCACCTTCTTTTTTCTTGACGACTGTGCCGGCATGGCGGATTGCGCTGAGAGATTCGATCAGCATGCTTGAACCAATGAAACCGAGCAGGCCAACATACAGGAAAGTCACAATATTACCGAACTGCCCGCTCGCCTGTAGCAGTTTGGCAAGATACACGCCGCCGCCGCCGCCAAGCCAGCTCCCGCACAGCAGGAAGATGCCCATTTTGAAATCGATATTCCCCAGGCGCCAGTGAGCATAACTACCACCGGCTGACGTGCCGGCGATTTGAGCAGCGCCTGTCGCAACAGCAACAATGGGTGGCACCCCTATGAAAATGAGCAGGGGCGTAATCAGAAAACCGCCTCCTACACCGACCAGTCCCGAAAGAAAGCCGACTATGCCACCAAAAAAAAGGATCAACCAGAGGTTGACATCCATGTGTGCGATGGGGAGAAATATGTCCATATGCTGTATGCCTGTTATTTATTTTATTGATTAGTACTGGTTTTATCAGAATCACCAGCTTCTAGTGCTATGGCCGGACATATCCTGTTGGGGGCAATATCCGGGGGAACAATGACGACCGGAATAGGCAATAATTCAGAAAGCCTCGTGCCTAAACGCCCAGAAGCCTTGCGCAGGCCCGGATGCGCTTTTTTCTCAGTGGCTATACCCGCGCGGCCGATTACCACCATCAGGATTTTTTCGTCTTGATTGACGACTCGCAGGATCTCTTCTTCGGGTACACCATCGATCAGATAGAACTCTGGAATGATGTTGCATGCGGCACTGATTTTTTCAGAGATGTCTTTTAGTGTGGCTTCAGCCTGATGCCGGATGTCATCCTTCATCTGTTCCTGAACGCCCGCCCAAAAAGCGAAGGGAGGGGAGTCCAGAACATGCAATAAGCCCAGATGGGCGCCGAGCATTTTGGCCATTTGGGCAGCGGCACCGGCGGCAATAATTGAATTTTTTGAACCGTCGATAGCAACGAGGATCGTTCCCGTAGAAGTCATGTCTGGTACCTCTCCTGAGGGATGCCTTGCCCGAAACAATCAGTCTCATCTGAGCAAGTATGAAGTATTTCGAATACTCTCTGATTCGACCAGAGAGGCAAATAGCGGGCTATTTTACACGCAAATAAAGTGGAGGTGAGGATCGTCGTTTATTTGACGGGGAACGTCTGATGGGAATGTGCTCGGGATTTATTTGAAAACGGGCTTATCTCGCTTCATATTTTGCGTGCAATCAGCACGGAATTGCTTCCGCCAAAGGCGAAAGAGTTGGACAGCACGATATTCAAGGTTTGCCGGCGCATGCCTTCTGCAACCATATCGATGCCGAGTTCCGGATCGGGCATCCGGCAGTTTGCCGTAGGCGGAATCACGCTTTTTTGCATGGCGATAATTGCGATAGCCAACTCGACTGCACCACCGGCGCCCAGCAAATGGCCATGCACAGCCTTGGTCGAGCTGATCGGCAGGGTGGGCAGATATTCGCCGAAGACAGTACGCAATGACTGGGCTTCGACCGCATCGCCAGCGGGCGTTCCGGTGCCGTGGGCATTGATATAGTCGATTGCTCCACACTCCAGTCCGGCATCCGATAAGGCATGGCGAATCGCTTTGACCTGCCCGGCTGATGACGGGTGGGTAATATGGGCAGCATCACAAGACGTTCCGTAGCCAACCAGTTCCGCCAGAATTGTCGCACCGCGATTGGTCGCCGCAGTCAGGTTTTCCAGTACCAGAAATGCCGCGCCTTCGCCCAGAACCAAACCGTTTCGGTCCGCCGAAAATGGACGGCAGGATGCCGCAATGTGAGTATCGGGGGGCGCCAGGGCATGTAATGCATACCAGGCATGCAGGATGCCGTAGGTGAGCAATGCCTCGCTACCGCCCGCCAGTATGCGCTCGCTGTAACCGTGGCGAATGGCGCGCAATGCTTCGCCAATCGCACTGCTGGAGGAAGCACAGGCTGTTGAATAGGTATTATTGACACCCGTCAGACCGAAACGGATCGCCAACTCGGATGCCGCTGCGTTATTAATGCCGCGTGGCAAAGTCATCGGGGCAAGTCGGTCGCGTTTTTCGCCGTATAGCCGATAAAACGCCTGGTCTGTCGTGGCGCTGGCGCCTGAGCCAGTGCCCAGGTGAACGCCCATTTCTGCCAGCAATTCGGGATGATCAAGCAGCCCGGCCTCGGTCAACGCATAACGACCGGCGGTTAATGCCAATTGCGTAACCCGATCAGGTGGGGCGCCCTTGCTGCCATCGTCGATGGGGGTATCGATCCAGGCCGCAATCTGTACGGGAGACGCCTGTTCACCAGCGGGAAGTTGGCGTATGCCGGAACTGCCCGCAGCCGCATGATCAAAAAAAGGGCCCGGCCAATTGCCAATTGGCGAGACCACGCCTATCCCGGTGACGACGACGCGGTGCAATTCAGGCTCGCTGAAGTTTTGCTGTGACTTGGTCGAGTACGTCACCGACGGTTACAGGCGGCGCGCCGGTTTGATCGAATCGGATATCAAAGCTATCCTCGATCTGGAACATGAATTCGATCGTGGCCAAAGAATCGAGCCCGATTTGTTCCAGTGTTGTCTCGCGTGTAAGACCTTCGCGGGGGATCGCAAGCTGTTGCGCCAGCATGTCATACAGGCGGTTTTCGGTGTCGTTCACAGTTGTTACCCTGTGGTTATCGGCTGGGGGATAGCGGAAGCAAAGGATTGTACAGGCTGACCATTGGATTCAAAAAAATCGACAGTGAGCGCAGCGACGTAGTCGCGCTCATTATCGAGGGTAATCATATGGTAACTGTCATACAACTGAACAAGACGGACATCGCGGGCCTTAACCCGGTGTTGTACCAGATAGGCGCTTTTCAGGCTGGCAATATCGTCTTCGCGGGAATGTAGTATCAATGTGGGCGCAACAATCTGCGACAAATGATGACGGGTATACCGCATCAGTTTTTCGGCTTCATGCAGCGCCGGCAAGGAGAGAGCGGAAGCACCGATTGCAGAAATCGGTCCGGCACTTACCTGACGCTCAATCCATTCCCGCAAACGTTCATTCTTGATCCCAAAAGGCGACGTTTCCCGTATCACCATCCGATGCCGAAGCGGTGTGAAATATCCCAGTGGGCTCAAAAAACGATACCAAGGCGTGTTCCAGCCATCGTAATACAGCGTGGTTGATAGCGCCGCGACCGCAGCGACGGATGCTTTGCGTTCAGCAGCGACTGCCAGCGCCAATGTGGCGCCCATGCTCAATCCGCACACGGCGACCT